>JAPVVU010000283.1 GCA_028571885.1 Gammaproteobacteria bacterium
ACACACCATATGGCAATGTCACCACCCATAACGCCGCCGCCAATAATATGAATATGTTGTAGTGGGTTATTTTCCTGGCGCATTGATTTATCCTGTTTTTCGGGGTGAGATAAGTCTTTTAATTGATTTTGTAAATGAAAAACACGAATAAGATTCTGGGCTGTTTCACCGGTAATCAAGCTGGCAACAGATTCGGCTTCTTTTTTCATCATAAAATCATCATTGCCAGCATGTAATTGCCAAAGATTGATCAACTCAAAGGGGGCTGGATAATGATTTTTTTGAACGCGTTTTCTGACGTTTTTATACAGGATGTAAGCAATTACAGGGCGGATAAAATTAACTTCTAATAAACTATAGTAAAAAGGTCGTTTATGTTGCTTATCACTCTTTTTAATAAAGTTTGTTTTGTCTGATAATGTGTCGTTAAGCCATTGACTGACGATTTTATTGAAATGATGATTGCTTATTTTTATTGAGATAATGTCATCAATCAGACCAAATCTTTTAGCACTTCTTACAGAGAAACTTCTTCCGGACAGCATAAGATTCATGGCTTTAAATACACCTAAGAGACGATTGCTGCGGACAGTACCTCCAAATCCAGGGTGGATTCCTAATTTAACTTCAGGCAGCCCCAGTCTGGTTTTTGAATTATCCAAAGCAATTCGGTAATCACAGGCTAAAGCCAGTTCCATTCCGCCACCCAGACAATGCCCATTTATCAGTGCAAATGTCGGGAAGGGCAGGTTTTCTATGCTATTCATGACATGCTGTCCAATTCGGATGGCGTGCAATGCTTCATCATAAGGATTTGACTGTTGTTTAAATAGAGAAAACTCATTGACATCAGCACCGGCAATAAAACAATTATCTTTGTTAGATTGAAAAACTAATGCTTTTGCTGACTTTCTTTTTACATCATCAAGAATATGCTGTAATTCAATCAGAACATCTTGTGATAACAGGTTGACTGATGTATTTGGTCTATCTAAAGTAAGCGTTAGGATTTGAGAGTCATCTTTTTCTACCAACCAGTTTTTATAGGAAGTGTTCATTGTTTGATTCCTCCTTGTTTGTTGATTGCATGGCTTTTATTAGAATTTATGGCTGATTCAAGCAAAATAGCACCACCCTGGCCGCCACCGATACAAAGTGAAGCTATTCCACGGAGTGTCCTTTCACTGTCAATATTAAGTAAAGACTTTCTTTTTAGTATATTTAACAGATGTAAAACAACGCGTGAACCACTTGCGCCGACTGGATGGCCCAGACTGATGCCGCCGCCATCAATGTTTAAATGAGTATCAGGAATATTACCCAATTTTTCTTTTAAGCCCAGTTTATTTTGGCAATAATTATCATCATTCATGGCTTTCTTACATGCGATAACCTGAGCGGCAAAAGCTTCATTGATTTCCCAGTAATCAATATCAGACATTTCAAGTTGATTTTTTTCTAATAGTGAGGGAATTACGTGGGCTGGACCTAATCCCATCTCTTCTGGTGCTAAACCTTTCCAGTGGCAATCAATTAACTTTCCCAAAATAGATAAGTTATATTTTTTAACTGCTTTTTCACTGGCAAGAATCAGAGTTGTTGCCCCGTCACTGACCTGAGCACTATTTCCTGCCGTCACTGAGCCGTATTTTTTGTCAAAGACAGGTTTTAGTGTCGATAGCTTATTGAAGGTTGATTCTTTCCTGACACCATCATCTTGTGTATAAAAATGATTGTTACGGTCATAAATTGCAGTGATTTCATTTTCAAGTTCATGTTGTTCAATTGCCTGTGACAATCGTTGATGACTCTTAAGCGCATAGTTATCCATGTCAGCTCGTGAAATATTAAAATCCAGAGCCAGGTTTTCTGCAGTTTGACCCATTGAACGATCAATTAACGGATCCTTTAAGCCTTTTAAAAGAGCAAATACTGGTTTTAAAAAAACAGGTCTTAAGTTCACCATTTGTGTGATATATTGAATATTATCCAATGGCTTATGAATGCGAATGTGAAACCAGTCGGCCAGCCAGTTAATCATGGCATTATTCCACATGACAGGCGCTCGTGACATTACTTCTGTGCCGCCTACCAGAACTATGTCTGCCTTACCGCTTAAAATGCTGTTCATACCGCTGTCAATTGCCTGCATCCCGGAGGCACAATTGCGTTGCACAGTCCAGGCAGAGATACTTTTATCACAACCAATCCTAATTGCTATCTGCCGGGCAATATTGGCCTCACTGGCATCAGGCATAACACAGCCTATAATCACTTCATCTATATCAGAGGCAGAAAAAGGCATTTTAAGCAGCAGTGAACGGGCTGCTGCGACTGCCAGATCACTGGCACTGAATGGACCTGGTTTACCTTTTGCTTTCAGTTGTGGAGTACGTTGTCCATTTATGACATAAACAGCATCTTTTTTTGTTTGCTTCGAATTTGTCATTTTTATCTCCTACCGGTTATTTATATACTTTCCTTTATAGTAAATTCTGACTTATTGTAAATTCTGGTCGAAATCATCAACTTTAATCACTTCGTTTCTTGCCAAATGAGCCTGATATATCACTTTAAGTTCCTGGTAATTGATCAGATCATGCTGAAGTGCCAGGTTGATTGTTTCTATGAAATTCATTGGTCTTTTTTCTGCGTAATTATAGTTATCAATCTGATGTTTTTTTTCAATTTTGTGTAATTTTATTTCAGCACTTTGTGCTTTAATGACTTTATCTAAGGCATCGTCTAATCGTCCAACGGGATCACTGCTATCATGACTGATATGAATGCCGTCGGTGAGTCTGTCACGTGCAGAAGATGAGGATAATATTCTTTGTGCCACAAGATTTGAGAGTGTATCCGATGGTTTATGATAGTTTTTACCAAAGGGAAAAATAAGAAACTTTAAAAATCTGGCAATGATTTGATTGGGTAAATTGTCAAGCACACCAGAAAATGCCTGTTGGGTATCATAAAGCAGAGTTTCACAACTCCATTGCATTAATATTTTGTCTTCACTATAAGATTGGTCGTTATGATATTGTTTTAACACAGCGGAACTTAAATAGAGGTTACTTAAAATGTCGGCTAGCCTGCCTGATAAATTTTCCATCTGTTTAAGTTTTCCGCCAAGACTAAGCATGCAATAATCACTTAACAGGGCGAAGGCAACGCTCATGCGAGATAATTTCTGAAAATACCTTTTGGTTGTTTGTCGGTATTCTTTTGTTACAGGAATTCCGGCGGTTGTTGTTATAGTTGTTGTTATAAATGATTGTTCTTCAGTGCTCTGTGAATTAATGGCTGATGTGTTATTATCTGATTTTGATTCTGCTGGCGTCTTGGTTAATCGACCATCGGTTAATGCAGTAAAAAAAGTGCGATAAAAAGAATCGATGACATGAATCACATGAGCGCTAAATGCTTTATCAAACGTTATCAAACCTTTCATTTTATTTTTATTATTGAGCGATGAAATTTCTTTAAAAATATAAGGATGACAGCGTACAGCCCCCTGACCAAAAATTATCATGCTGCGGGTTAAAATATTGGCACCTTCAACGGTAATGCTAATAGGTACAGCCTGATATATACGCCCCATAATGTTTCGCGGTCCCATGCATATTGCTGCGCCTCCATAGACATCCATTGCATCATTAACAACCTGACGCATTTTTTCTGTTAAATGATATTTAACTACAGCACCTGCAACAGACGGTTTTTCACCTTGTTCAATGCTCGTGACTGTCAGGTTTCTTGCAGCTTCCATAATATAGGTATTACCAGCGATCCGGCTGAGTGCTTCTGAAACACCGCCAAAGTCTCCGATGGAACGATTAAATTGTTTTCGAATTCGAGCATAAGCCCCGGTTGTTCGACAGGCTAATTTACCTGCTCCGGTGCTAAGAGCGGGTAATGAAATAGAACGACCATCAGCGAGGCTTTCCATAAGCATGCTCCAGCCTTTACCTGCATAGTCACGGCCACCAATAATCCAGTCAATGGGAATAAATACATCCTTGCCTGAATTGGGTCCATTTTGAAATGTCTGGCTCAGAGGATAATGTCGTCTGCCAATATTAATGCCATGTAAATGTGTTGGTATCAGTGCTAATGTAATACCGGGCTCAGTTTCAGATGAGAGTATTTTATCGGGATCATAGAGTTTAAATGCCAGTCCTAATAAGGTGCATATTGGACCCAGTGTGATATAACGCTTTTCCCAGTTTAATCGAATGCCCAGTGTATTTTTCCCCTCAAAATATTGATGGCAGACAATACCATAATCGGTCATTGAACTGGCATCACTGCCCGCGTTAGGACTGGTGAGAGCAAATGCGGGTATTTCCTTACCGCATGCCAGTCTTGGCAGATAATGTTGTTTTTGCTGTTCTGTACCATATTCCATAATTAACTTTGCAGGCCCTAATGAATTAGGCACCATGATCGTCACCGCTGCTGTGATACTTTTACTGGCAAGCTTCATCACCATTGAGGAATGAGCCAGGGCTGAATATTCCAGGCCACCGTATTTTTTTGGAATAATAAGGCCGAAAAAACCATTAGCCTTTATAAATTGCCACACAGAAGCAGGTAAATCTTTGCTTTCCTGAGTGATTTTC
>JAPVVU010000284.1 GCA_028571885.1 Gammaproteobacteria bacterium
AATTCTGGAGAAAATCGAAAAGATTTCCTTTTTAAATATCTTCTCTGGAATGTCCTTGTGCCCAAAGAAACAGACGTTAGCAACCCATGCAAATAAGAAGCAACCTATGCAAATAAGAGAAGCAACCATAGATGATGCAGAAAACATTAAGAATGTGCATCTCCAGGCTTTTGACACTTCAGAGGCTCAAATGATATCTGATTTTGCAGTCAATCTGCTAAACGAGAATCATCCTGTTAAAATAATTTCTCTTGTTGCTATAGAGAACAATGAAATAGTAGGCCACACTGCTTTCAGCCCAGTCTTTTATGAAAGCACTAATGAGCATTTTGGTTATATTCTAGCTCCATTAGCTGTATCTCCGAAATTTCAAAAAAACAAAATTGGTTCCTCGTTGGTCAAGTATGGCTTAGATAACATTTCCAATATAGGTTCATTTATTGTTTTCGTTTATGGTGATCCTAAATATTATTCCAGGTTCGGTTTTAAAACAGACTTGGCCAAAAAATTTATACCCCCATATACTCTACAATTTCCTGAAGGCTGGCATGCCTTGAAATTAAATTCTGCTGTTTTTTCTGAGGGTGGTTCAATAATGTGTGTCGATTCTCTTAATGATCCAAAACTATGGTAGGTGATGCTAACAAGGTCTAAAAACATGCAAGTATATTTTTTATGGGCAGCAGCAGTAATGAGTATCTTAACTTTTGCAGTACATACCTTTATTGGTGGTTCAGTTGTAGCGGGACCATTACTGAAAAATACTGATTTGCCAAAGGCTTCTAAATGGCTCAATTATTATACCTGGCATGTAACAACTATTTTTACTTTTTCTATGGGTGGTGCATATGCGTACGTAGCACTAAATCCTAATCGTCCGGAATTAGTTGTTTTTTTAACAGCAGTTACCGCTGCCTTATCTGTTTTAAGTGCAGCTGTAGCATTGAAAGGAAATATTAATCCCTTTCGTTTTCCATCAACATTACTTTTCGCCACAGTTTCTCTGCTTGGGTTAGTTGCTCTATTGGTGGAATGATTATCAGTCTACCCCTTATAACAAACGACTGCGGCGTCAAGCCCAAGCCCATTCAGAATTTTACCTATTATGTCTGGATTGTTTGACCTATCTGTAAGCCAAATTTGTCATCTAATGAAAATTCTCTGATTAATTGATCGACTCCGGCCTGGCCATGTTCACGACTTACTTCAGATAATAGTACTCTGACTGAATTTCGATTATAGCCGCCACCCATATCAACTTGAATGCTGATCAATTCTCTTGCTCTTTCCAGTGTCATCATCGCTCTCATTGTTTTTAATGATTGAAAAGACTTATTGTACTGAATTATTTACATGAAGCAATGAGTGGAAGCATAACCAGACATCATCCTGTTATGAATAGTGACTTCTTTTATTGAATATCTTACTACATGAAGTTAGTATGTAATTTATGCTGATTTTCTTGACGCAGATGATTCCTTTATTTCCCCTGGGTTGATATGAAAAAACTGAAAAATGAAAAAGAATTGTTAAAAAAGGCCATTTTAGATGGTGTTAAATATGGTGAAGGCCGGGGGGTTGTTGAGTTTGAAGCGACGGATTCAGCCCATGAAAAAATTGAATATATTTACCGGCTGCTGGTTCACGATAAGGTAATACAACCAATCCCGGAAGATCAAATATCCCAGAAGTCGATGCAGCATAAGTTGGCTATCTGGGCATCAAAAAATAAATAGCTGTTTTTTTAGCCGTGGTCACAATCAAAAATGACAGTAAATGCTCAGCCCAGGTGAGCAATTGGAGTTTTCAATTTGCTTGAAAATTTATTATTGCATGGTTCTTCTTATCTCATCTTTTAATATGACAAATGTGTCATGGCCTGTCATTTTAGTCTGACAAAAATGACATTTAAACTCTACTTATATTCTCTCCCTCAAATCTACTTTCATCCATCATTATTTTTATTCCTTAAAAAACAATAAGATAAAAATATTCATCAAATAATAATTTATTGGCATAAGGGTTGCAATATAGATATTGTAAACAAAATAGAGTTGATTACAAACTACATTTTAATGTAAGAGTAATTTCCTCTTTTGTCGGTGTAAGCTCTTGTACGGCAAACGACCCTCCGTTTTGCCGTACCTTTTTAATCCCTCCCCACTCTTACTCAAATAAATGAAAAATCCTCATCATCTCTAATTTTGACATGACAACGACATGTCATAATATTTCTATTAGTTTATATGTCATGACAACTTTACTTTTTTATTCAAAATTGACTCCTAAAAGGTTTTTAACAATTCGGGCAAAACAATCTCTTGAGTGGTTTACTAATAACTGGCATGGACAATGCTGTATTAATTATGAACGGAATGTGTCTGAGTTATAGCTCTTATTTTCGTTTTTTTCGATAACCTGAATGCGAGCTGATTTGTCTTGCTTTCAGGATTTAACATTTTTATGTTGTCAGGATTGCCCAACCGCACTTTATTTTAAAGTTTTTGGTTGGGCTTTTTTTTGTCTCTACTATTTTATTACTCAAGTTATTACTCAAGCTCCGATTTACTTATTTTTTGTAAATAACGGTATAAAGTACGTTCACTGATACCGAGTTCCTGTGCTGCAGACAGACGATGACCATGGTGACGCTCAAGGGTTTCTTTTACTGTTGCAAAATCAGGTTTAAGTGATTTTTTTGCTTTGTTTTTATGAAAAGATTTTTGTTGAGATGGTTGCTGTAATCCCTCGCCCTGATCTGACGCTGCAGGATATAAATTGCGCGGGAAGTCTTCTACATCAACATCATCGAATTCATTGTTTAAAGCATGCTGAAAATTTCTATCAATGGTCAGATGCTCTTCGGTAATTAATTCGCCGGCAGAAAGGATGACCGCACGCTCCATGATATTGCGCAATTCTCTGATATTACCTGGAAAATCATAAGATGAAAGGACATCAATAATATCGGATTGCAGTGGGATATGCTGAGCGCCATCTTCTATTTTACGTAAAAAGTGTTCTGCAATCGCCGGGATATCAGCTTTGCGTTCTCTTAATGGTGGTACATGTACGGGGAATGTGGCAAGGCGGTAGTAGAGATCCTGGCGAAATGTCCCCTCTTTGACCATTTTTTTAACATCCTGATTGGTGGCTGCAATGATGCGGACATCCACTTCGAAATAATGGGTACCGCCAATGCGCCTTATGGTACTGCTTTCAAGTACTCTGAGCAGTTTTGTCTGCAAATCTAATGATAATTCACCAATTTCATCAATAAAAAGAGTGCTTCCATGCGCGGATTCAATCAGGCCGATTTTCTGTTTAAGAGCGCCCGTAAAGGCTCCTTTTTCGTAACCAAACAATTCGCTCTCAATTAAAGTTTCACCAATCGCGCCACAATCGACAACAATCATGGGCTTATCAGTGCGCTTGGAATAATGGTGAATATAATTGGCGACACAATCTTTACCAACCCCGCTCTCACCTTCGATGAAAACGGTTGATTGAGTCGGGGCAACACGATGCAGAATATTTATCAGGCGTAAGATAGCTGGCGTACGGCCAACCAATAATTGCGGCTCTTTTTCTTCCTGTGGAATAGTAACCATCGTCTCACCCATATAATGGATTTCACCATTGTTATTATGAATTGGACTGGCACTGATCTGAACCTGTTCTTCTTCATTGCCATGCTTATGGAAATGCATAACGCTGGTGGGCTTTCCCGTACGCATGACTGTTTCAAGAGGGCAATGTTCACCATGCTGGCTGCAGGGCGAATCGTAACCATGTGATATTTCGTAGCAATATTTTCCTTCAATATCACTCAGGGAATTAAAAGAACTTTGATAAGCTTTATTAGAAGCAACAATTTGATAATGGCGATCAATAATGACAAAGGGGTCAGTGAAGATATTAATTAAGTCATCACAGGATGGTTTAGATATCTCGTCTTTCTTTAATTCTATGTGCGGTTCTGAAGACGGTTTATCAGAGTCTGATTTTATCATTATAATCGCTTTTGAGTAGTGAGCTTTAAAATGTGTATATGACAAATCCTTTTTGTCATGACACTTTTATTATAGGGCTATTTTGCAATAATGTAATGAATAACACACTTTTTTATATAAGTCCCTTTTCCTTTCAAATCAGCAACTTTTATTGATCTGGATCAATAAAAGTTGACTTTTCCACTAAAGTATTCTTAAATATCACCATAAATCATTGTTTTATAACCATATTTTCTACAAGGTTATTTTTTAAACTGACCAATAAATCATTGAATTTGATGATTTTATGCGAAGATTTTTTGCAAAGTTATTTGCGGAGTTATTGGCGGAGTTAGTTGAATAAATAACGACAAGGAGGACATAATGTCTAAGGTAACAATTTACGATACGCCCATGCTGGATGAGCTGGAAAATGGCGAATGGCCAAGCTTTATCTCAGCATTCAAGCGTTTAAGAGATGACCATCCTGATGAGCGTATCAATTCCATGATTAATGGACTGATGGGTCAGTTAGAACATTCCTATGAAACTCGCATGGGCTGGTGGAAAGGCGGTACAGTG
>JAPVVU010000285.1 GCA_028571885.1 Gammaproteobacteria bacterium
GTCTTGATGAAGAGAATTTTAATGCCATCAAACCTTTTTTTATCGAAGAATTAGAAAATTACGGCATAACCTCAGCGGATCCTATAGATATTGCGTTATCCTCACCTGTTAAGGAGCAGCCACCCAAAATTCCTGTTCAGGGTAATTTATTTGAAGTAGTTCTTTGGAGTTTAAAATTACGTTATTGGGCCTTTCAAAGAGATGAATATCAGGGGCCAAAACCTGAAATACAGGTATTTGCTTTGTATTTTAATCCTAAAACAACACCTGCTGTCAGACATTCGACGGGTCTGGAAAAAGGTCATATTGCTGTTATTAATCTTTTCGCGCATGAAAAACAGAATAACAGCAACCAGTTCATTATTACCCATGAGCTATTACACACTTTGGGTGACAGTGACAAATACAATTTAGCGACTAATGAACCTAATTACCCCCATGGCTATGCCGAACCTCAATTAAACCCGATTTACCCACAGTCACTGGCTGAAGTAATGGGCGGACGAATACCACTGAGTCAGGACAGAAGTGAAATCCCCGGTTCACTAGGCGATGTGATTATTGGTGAACAGACCGCAAAAGAAATTCGCTTAATCAAATAGCAGAGCAGTTTGGAATCACATCGGTTAATTCTGATGTTATGAATAGAGTTATGATCAGAGTTTTGACCAGAATAAAGATGGAGGTTAAAGCTATTATCGCTTCAACGAACTCTTGTATTCATCAGCAAAGTGGAGTAATGAGCTATCAACAATTTTAACTGCGCCATCTAACAAATGACAACGACCACTACCGGGTAAAATTTTACATAAATTGATTAACGATTCAAGATCAACAGAGCTGGCCTGACCCGTATTAATTTTATTCAATAATTGTGAAATATAAAAAGTACCTGTTTTACAGGGAGGACACTGTCCACAGGATGAGTGTGCGTAAAAATTCACATATTCAGTCACACGCTTAACGATACCCGTTCCTTCAGAGACAACAATCATGGCTCCAGTACCTAAACTGGAACCCCGTTCATGAACTGAATCAAAATCTAAAGGCACATCGATATCTTCAGGTGTTAAAATAGAACTTGAAGCACCGCCACTAAAGACTGCTTTCAATTTCTTATCCAGCAGCATGCCGCCGCCATGAATGTAAATAAGATCGCTTAATGGTGTCCCCATAGGCAATTCGTAAACGCCAGGCTTCACCACATCACCGCTAAGACAATAAAGCTTTGTGCCGGAACATTCATCGAGACCTAAAGCCTGATACCACTTTGCACCGTTTCTTAATATATGAGAGACATTGGCCAGTGTTTCAACATTATTAACTAATGTCGGACAACCATGAACGCCAGCGGTTGCCGGATAGGGTGGTTTGCCTCTTGGAAAGGGAAAATTACCTTCTACTGATTCAATTGCAGCGGTTTCTTCACCACCAACATAGTGACCAGAACTTTCCATGACTCGAATTGACAGCTGTGTGGCCAGTTTTTCTTCTATGCGGGAGAAAAAATCAGAAGCCTGCCATTGTTCAACAGCATAACGAATATTAGCTAAAGAAGTTTCTTGATCCGGGTTGATATAAAAAACAATTTTATTGATCTGATTTGCAAGCGCCGTAATCAGCGCACCTTCAATCACCTGGTTTGGTGAATGCGATAATAAACAGGCATCTTTAAAGGTACCCGGTTCATCTTCATTACCATTGCAAATCAAATATTTATCCGGGTTTGCTGTTTGATCTGACACAAATTGCCATTTTTTATACGCAGGAAAACCGCTGCCGCCCATACCTCTTAAGCCTGCTTCACGGATGGTTGGTATTATATTATCTGGATTGGATAAGGCTTTTTCTATACCTGCACCACCATTTCCAGCTAACCATTTTTTGAGATCCGTACCCTGTGAATCCGGGTGCAGTAAGACACTTTTTATTGATTGAGAGTTTATTGACCGAGAGTTTATCTCCTGTCCGCTCATCGGTCACAAGCTCCACACTGAGTGGAAGCATTTTTTATATCAATATTCTTTTTTGAATCATATTGAGCATATTCTGGAAACAGCAGAGGCGCTTTAATTTTCATTGGCATATTATTGCGCATGAGTTCACGACGTAAATTACCGATATGATCAATATTAACCTGCTTATGGCCTCTGGTCAGACGATCTTTAGCAGCACTGAAACCTGCTCTTCTACCAAAACAGATAATGTCGAGTAAGGCATTACCCATCAGGCGATTCCGGCCATGAATACCACCACTCACTTCACCAACACAATACAAACCGGGAATGTCAGACAGGCCGTTTTCATCAATTACTACACCACCATTCTGGTAATGAAGAGTAGGATAAATCAGCATTGGAGTTTTGGTAATATCAATATGACTCCTTAAACCCAGCTGCACGAACTTTGGGAAACGTTTATGCAAGAGTCCGGGATTTTTTCTTTCAAGACCAGGTGTATCTAACCAGACCCCCTGTAAATCATTGTCACCGACAACGCCTCTGCCTTCCTTACATTCCCTGATAATAGCAGCAGCCACAATATCTCTTGGCTTTAGCTCATCAACAAAACGCTCGCCCAGCGCATTAATTATGCAGGCACCCGATGAGCGAACACCTTCAGTTATCAGTGTGCCGGATAAATGTTGTGGATAGGCAACACCTGTTGGATGATATTGAAATGAATCGAGATCTCTGAGTCGAGCACCTAAACGATAAGCTAAAACCAAACCATCACCTGTTGCACCAAAATGATTAGATGTTGGAAACTGGTTTAGATGTATACGTCCGATACCACCGGTAGCAATAATGACGGAACGAGCCTTAATTTGTACATATCGGCAGTCTTGCAGGGATGAAATAATGGCACCGGCACAATGTCCTGATTCATTACTCAATAATTCAACTGCAGGGCTGTAATCCCAGACATCCACATCACTATTGGTCACTGACTCACGCAAAACCCGCATCATTTCAAGGCCCGTATAGTCACGAAAATAAACCACTCGATTCGCAGATGTACCGCCCGCCTTACGCGTCAACAAATCACCAAACTCATTTAAATCAAACTGCATTCCCTGTTGAATGAGCCAGCGAATGGTTTCAGGACCATCCAGCACCAGTTGTTTAATAAGCTCTTTGCTGCCTTTTTTATGTCCCGCTTTATAAGTATCATTATAGTGAGCCTGTGGTGTATCACCCCGTTCAACGGAAGCCTGAATACCACCTTCAGCCATCACCGTATTACTGTCACCAAGACGTAATTTTGTTGCCAAAATCACTTTTGCCCCGGATTCAGCTGCCATCAAAGCAGCAGCACAACCTGCACCACCGCCGCCAATAACTAATACATCTGTTTCTTCAATGCGTGCACCCGCCAGATCGGCAGCATCTATACGTGAATCTGCCTGCAAGGCATTAGCAATTTGTGTATTACATTGATCACCTTTATTGGGACCAATTTGTAATGTTGTGATAGTTTCCTGTCGATGATCAGGATGAAAATCATTTAATAATGATGCATCATCAATTGTTAACTCAGATGCTGGAAATTCAGTTTTATTGAGATAGATATCCAGAGCCTGCTGATATGATATTGACTGGCTCATGGCTGTTGATTTGCTCATGGCTGTTGTTCCCCGGTATCAACACTCAATTCACCCGTACGAATAGCTTCAAGCTGGTTAATCAAGTTTGCGGGGCGAGTATGGAAATATCCCGTGACACGACGAGCAAATAATCCCACATGGTTCGGATCAATATACTCAGGGCATCCAGTCATACACAAATTACACATAACACATGCAATAAATAGTTCGCCTGACTCATGAAAGCGCCCTTTTACAGCTAAATCAACCCCGGATTCAACATCAATACCTTTTGGACATGCCTGATTACAACCATCACAATGGCGGCATTTTTCAGCTTCAGGAAAAATACGGCGAAATTCACTTTGAACGTCCCAGGAAGTGTTTATTTCAGATAATTCATAACTATGTTGAGAAGGTGTATCAAAAACTGAAAAGAAAACATCCATGCCTTCTTCGACAAGCAGCTGGCAACCCAGTGCCATTTTAAGTTCCGTTGAACCGGCACGGCGTACCATTACACTACAAGAACCACAAACACCATCCAGACAGCCGACGCCTTTAACTTGAGGATAGCCCGCGTGCCAAAGCGCCTGGATGACAGATAAAGAATCTGGCGCAGTTATTTGCTTAGCATTAATCGTTAAGCTGACCTGGTTATTTGTTTGCTGATTTGTATCGTTCTTTTTATTGCAGTTCATCAATCAATCGTATTAATTATGAGGTTTATAATATAGCTAAATATCCGTCTAAAGTCATTAACATTCAACCTGAAAACACCTTAACAAAAGAATATACCAATATATAATTCACAGCCGGCAAGATGACAAAAAATGAGTAGGAAGGAATAAGAACAACCACTGATTAATATCAGTGGTTTAAAGTACGGCTAAAAATTATTGGCACTGATCAATTTCGCTGATTTATGTTTACAAATTTTCGTAGGTTGGGGTGAGGCACGAACCCCAACATTATTAA
>JAPVVU010000286.1 GCA_028571885.1 Gammaproteobacteria bacterium
CCGGAAAATGCAGTAATTTTAGGCGGGGAGAGGGTGCTGCAAATAACTATAGAGCAGAAACTAAAAAGACTCGTAAAAACGAGCCTTTTAATACCTTATATCTACACTAGGGTAAATGTATTATTAAATAGTAATATTGAATAGCAAAGCAAAAGCCATCAGACCGATTAAAGCGGCACCTGCTAGAGAAATTGTTTTCACAATATTAAGTGTTGTTTCAGTTGTCATTGTAAGCATCCTTTCTGGATATATTAAAATTATTAAGTGTATTTATTATTATAATTTGTTATTTACAGCCGATATAGAAGAATTGGTACGCAAACGCTAAAAATTAAAAAAGGCTCTGAGGACTCTCTTATTAACAAAGTCTCTCAAAGCCTTATAGTGTTTGGCTCCCCAAGCATGATTCGAACATGCGACCAAGTGATTAACAGTCACCTACTCTACCGCTGAGCTATTGGGGAATTGCTTAGTTACTTTATCAGTACTTTTAAGCATTCTCTATTCAAGCAACGAAGGCTATTCTATGCATTTTGATTTTAATGTCAAGAAACATTGTTAATAAAGTTCATATTTTTTGCAACAAGCATATAATATCAATGACTTAGGTGCAGGAGAGTGGATTTCCTCCAGAAGTTTTAGAAGCTATTCGGGGTCTTCCTGTACGGGATATAATGATACTTTTGGCAAATTTATCACCAAATTGGTTACACAGAGTAAAGGTACCATTTGTGCTGCTACGACCGTCTGGAAAATAACGGACATAATGATGTGATCCAAACCCCCTGTATTTTAACGACAGGTTTGCAGAAAGCGCTTGCTGTACATAAATTACATGCTCATTGTTACTAATTTTTTTATTGTTATCTGTATCTGAAAAAATAATCCAGCCATCTGACCATTTAGTTTCAGATGTACATTGCCGGCCATCATTGCTTTTACATAAAAGCACTCTCTGGTTGCTTTTTATTGCCTCAGAGCGAGCCAGCTGATGGTGGTGAAATAGAGTGTACAGTTGTGTTGTTTGTTGATTAGCTGCGAGCATTTGAGAAAATGAGGGGACTACTGAAACAAGTAAAATCCCGGCAATAGCCAGAACAATGATGAGCTCAATCAGTGTGAAACCTTGAAGTTGTTTAATTTGAACTTTTTTCATTTGAAATCCTTTTCAAAATAATAATTATGTCGAGGTGTAGAGTTTATATTGACTGGTGATTTTTTTGTGAGAGATGATTCTTCAATAAATTGTCAGAAAAGAGTGATTGTTTGTGTCAGAAAAAGATGACAAATTATTTTTATTACCTATAATTTCAAAAAAGGTTAGAGGTTTCTCAAAAATAAAAATGAAAGTGGTCTAAAATGACTCTATCTTTCGTTGAGGAATGAGTGTTGGGGTTGATATGAGTCATTCAGATCGTTCTATAAAAACACAATTAATGCAAAATCAGGATAGCCAGGATGTGCAACTACAAAATGTGCAATTAAAAGCACAGTTCAATCGCCTGCTAACTAATGCTCATGAAAATCAGCATAAATTAGAACGCTTTGAAAAAATTGAATTTAAGTTAATGGCTGCGGAGTCTATTGAACAGTTACTGCTCATTATACGTGATGAGTATGCGAGTTTGTTTAAGCTGGATGACTGTACTCTACTGCTTGAAGATGAAGATTTATCGCTACGACGCCTGATACCAAAAGCGATTCAGAATAATGAATCCAGTCAGTTTCTAACTTTATTGAATTTTCCCGTAGAACTGGAAAAGCTCAATTATCTGCCGAATCAGATTTCTACCGGTATTTATTACATGGCAAAACACCAATGGTTGATGGATAATCCTCGGGTTGAGTCTATTGCCGTAATGCCTTTGATTCGTCGTGGAAAAAAAATAGGTGTTTTTTGTTGCGGCAGTTATGATCGCAATCGTTTTCATGTCCATGCGGCCTGTGATTTTTTACAGAGGTTGTCTTTTATTATGGCAGTCTGTATTGAAAATGCCCTCAATCTGGAACGACTTAAGCTCAGCACCATGACTGATGCGCTGACCCAGGTTCATAATCGACGTTTTTTTGATCAACGCTTACCAGAGGAGTTGGCTCGAAGCGAACGTTCATTGTCTGCCATTTCCTGTCTTTTCCTCGATATTGATCACTTTAAGTCTGTCAACGATACCTACGGGCATGGTGTTGGGGATAGTGTGTTATGTCAGGTCGCGCAAAGAATTCAAACGGTACTGCGAACGCATGATGTTTTAGCTCGCTATGGTGGTGAAGAATTTGCAGTTCTGTTGCCGGATACTGGTAATGATGAAGCAATGATGGTGGCACAACGCATCATCTTTGCGGTCAATAAAAATCGTATTGTGATTGATAAAAATGTGATTCTGACGGTTACTATCTCAGCAGGTGTATCAACATTGACGACGGAAGAGTCTATTAATGATTCATTTAATGATATAGTGGCGCTTGGAATGCAGTTGCTCTCAACCGCAGATCAAGCGCTATATGATGCAAAAAAACAAGGGCGAAATCGTGCCATTAATGCCGGTTTGCTTGCCTTGATTGAGCCTGTTGAGTGTTCACAGGAAGTTCAATGCTGAGATCCTGGAAAAAAATAACTGGAATAATAAATGCAGTTCAGTGAAGCCATTCTAAAGCGAAAATCAACCCGTGCTTTTCTAAATAAGTCAGTTGCACCAGAAAAAATTCAACGGATACTTGATTTAGCGCGTCATGCACCTTCGGGTGTCAATACTCAGCCCTGGCAAGTTGCCGTTGTCAGTGGTGTAACAAAAAAACAATTGGATCAAAAGCTGGAAGAGGCCTTTCGTTCAGGCTTAAAATCCAATATGGATTATCAATACTACCCAAAACAATGGAAAGAACCATTTAAGAGCCGACGTAAAGCCTGCGGCCTTAAAATGTACTCTACTTTAAACATCAGCCGGGATGATAAGCAGCGACAGTTAGATCAGTGGGCTGCAAACTATAGAGCTTTTGATGCACCAGTTGTGTTGTTTTTCTTTATGGATGAAAGTGCGCAGCAGGGTTCATTTCTTGATTATGGCATGTTTTTGCAATCAGTGATGCTGGCTGCGGTTGATCAGGGTCTGGCAACTTGTCCTCAAGCCTCATTGAGTGAATATCCTCAAATTGTTAAAGAAGTCTTAGATCAGGATGAAGACTCACTACTCATCTGCGGTATGGCATTAGGATATGAGGATTGTGATGCACTGATAAACAGCTATCGAACTGATCGAGAGGAATTTTCAAGCTTTACCTGTTTTTTTGACTGATTTAAAAAAAATTCAGATTTTATGCCGAAATAAGAAACAATTAAGCAGTAAATGAGTTAGAAGTCCTTAACCAACTTTGAAATTTACTCACTATCATCTGGCCACATAAAAATCTAAAAAAGATGCTTAGAAAATTTCAAGTTATTCAAGAGTATGTTAAATTAAGTGTAATAACTTTTTATTTTTTAAATCAGGCAAAATTGACCAAATAATGACTCAACCGCAGACAGATAATGCCTATTCGGTAGATGTTTTAATGCAGCAGGCCAGACAGTTAGCGGCCAATTACCGTCGTGCTACGGGTAAAACTCTGGCGGGTGTCAGTGGTGAACTTTCTACTTATGATGCCATTCGTTTGCTGCATCTGGCACCGGCACCTGATCAGATTGGCTATGAGGCTGTTGGTACGGAGCAATCAGGTGATCTGCAGGGTGAAAAAATCCAGATAAAAGGGCGTACAATTTTTAGTGATTCTAAAAATGCTCATCGTATCGGTCAGCTTAAGATGGAACAAAGCTGGGATAGTGTCGTTCTGGTTTTATTAGATGATGATTATGAACCCTTTGAAATTTACGAAATTGATCGTGCAACTCTGACTGATAACGTCATCGATAAACAGAGTAAAAAAGCAAAAAAAGGCGCAATGACTGTGGCTCGTTTTAAAAAAATTGCAACACTTGCCTGGAGTAATGAATGGCTGAGTGAGGAAGAAGAGGCGATTTAGTGCGTTTAGTCTCTAGAATCATCAACAATGAAAAATGATCTGAGCAGCATTTTTTCACAGGACGGCTTACTTTCTAAACAGCTTTTGAATTATTCACCACGTGACGCTCAATTGCTTATGGCTCAGAAAATTGAGCAGACCTTACAAAATGAGCAGATCTTACAAAATGAGAAAGTTCTACTTTGTGAGGCGGGTACAGGAACCGGCAAAACATATGCCTATCTGGTGCCGGTAATATTATCTTGCAAACAGACTATTATCAGTACGGGTACAAAAAATCTCCAGGATCAGTTGTATCGTAAAGACTTGCCCATAATTGCCTCAATACTCGAACCCGTTAATCAACGAAAACTCAATTATAGTATTCTCAAGGGACGTAGCAACTATGTTTGTCTCTACCGCTTTGAAAAGGCATTAGATGAAGCCTGGTATGATGAGCAAACCCAAGCGGATCTGCACGTAATCAGGCAATATCTGGGGCAAACAGAATTTGCCGATATTGCTGAATTTGATACCCTGGAAGAACAATCGCCTGTCTGGCC
>JAPVVU010000287.1 GCA_028571885.1 Gammaproteobacteria bacterium
AAAGAGACAGTAATTTCTCATTCATCTGCACAAGCTCAGGGATATTTTCTGTTATTGCAGGTTCTAATATCAACGTCTTATACTGAGGCCAAATAGCATTAATACTGTTTAGAGAATCTTTAACGCCGGGAACCGCTGCAAAATCTTTTAGAAAAATCAGCCCATCTTCATAGCGATCCAATGCATCATTGAGTTGTTCATCAGGCTTGATATAAAACTGATCCTGCCCCAGCTGGCAATAAGATTTTAACATTCTCTGTGTTAACATCCGCTGCAAACCTGCACGATCAATGGCATTATTTAATGTGAGTTCATCTATCTCGGCAGAAGCTGTACCAGGCATTATCAGGCTCAGGCAAAGAAATGTGAGTAAAAGAAACAGCTTTGAACTAACGCTTGAGAAATTAACGCTTGAAAAATAGAGCCGAAATTCTTTTTTTATCATAATTGGTGACCGATTTTATTAATTCAAGTTATCAAGTTTAGTAATGTTTACACTAAAATTTATACTATATACAAATAGTTGAATAATAATATCAGAAAATAAAAAAATTATCTTAAATAGAGTCTCGACTTAATCACATTTTTAATAAAAATCAATTAATTAACTTTTTAATATTGTTTCGCTTTTTGAGGTTCACCCAGCTCAATATAGCTCTGTTTGATGACTTTTGAATTGTTTTTTCTTAACTGAGGATTATTTTTCTCCAGATTATTGGATTTTAAAGCCTGCTGTATTGCTTGTTGATAGTCCTCCTGATAGAATTTGAGAACAGCCATATTATGCCAAAGCCAGGCGTTACTGGGTTCTATTCGCAGGGCTCTTTTTAACAAGCCTTCAGCATCATCATATTTGTACTGCTCAATGGCTGATTTTGACTGCGCCAATAAATCAAGAACGGCCTGTCGGCTGGCAGGTGGTGAGTGTTTTTTCCGATTAACGGGCAAACTACGATCCAATGCCGCAGTAGTTATTATTTTCGGTTGTGGTAACTCATCACTTGCCCTTGATCGCTCATTAGTTGCCGTTGATCGCTCATCAACTGGCGGCATTTTATATAAGGGATCTGCCCCACGGCGAGAGTAATCAACTGTTGAGCAACCATTTATCAAACTAATAATAAATAGAACTAATGGGTATAATTTTATCATTTTTATATCTTTACTTTATCTTTTCTTTAGCTAAGAGATGTTAAACCGATTTATTTAAACAGACGCTTCAGCCAGTTTACCCTATTAGAAGTACAAGGTTGTGAATTTTTTGGTTCACTACCTTTAATAAAGGGTAAAAATTCAGCGTTATTACAGCGCTCAGTAAATATTAACTGATTCATTGAATCAATCCAGAACCATTTAATATTTTCAGGTTGATTTTGCTCCAAAACGCCGACATCCAGTTGTTTCATCATTTTTCCCCAAACTTTCAACGCACCTGA
This sequence comes from Gammaproteobacteria bacterium, assembly GCA_028571885.1. Taxonomy (GTDB): domain Bacteria; phylum Pseudomonadota; class Gammaproteobacteria; order GRL18; family GRL18; genus GRL18. Next base: position 1,437 of record JAPVVU010000287.1, read on the forward strand.
TGAACCAGTCAAACCTGCCGGTTTATTATCATCTCGCCCCAGCCAGACGACACCAATCAGATTATTACCAAAACCAGCAAACCAGCTGTCACGTAATTCATTGGTTGTCCCCGTTTTTCCTGCAATATTGTAATGAGGCGGAATATAATGAGACAAACCTTTACCAGTCCCCATGCTGACCGCCTCCTGTAAGTTCGCATTAATCAGATAGACAGAGCTTTCACTTATTCTCCGTTCTACCCGAACAGGGTATTGCTGCAAGCTTTCATTATTTTCATCCTGCACTGATAAAATGGTATGCAGTGGTGAATAAAACCCCTGGTCAGCCAACGTTTGATACATCTGGCTTACCTGAATCGGTGATAGAGTCAATGAGCCCAGCAAAACGGCAGGATAAGGCAAAGCATCCGTGTCAACTCCCAGGCTTCTAACAGTATTAAGCACTTTATCAACACCAATTTCCATACCCAGTCGCGCGGTGGATAAATTGTATGATTTTGCAAGAGCAACATGTAAAGGCACTAAACCGTGCTCTTTTCTGTCAAAGTTTTTTGGTTTCCAGAGTTTACCTTTTACACTTTTTGCTGAAAATGATTGATCTTTTAATAATGATGATAAAGTATAACCTTGTTCAATTGCCGTTAAATAAACAGCTGGTTTTATTAGTGAACCAATAGGACGACGTGCATTAATGGCTCGATTAAAATCACCTTCCTGACTATTTTTACCACCAACGATGGCCAGCACCTCAGCAGAATCCCGATGACTGATCACAACTGCACCCTGCATGTGCTTCGCCCGTTTTGTGCCGAGACTTTTTATCTGACTGGCAAGGGCATTTTCTGCAGCCCACTGCACCTGAGGATTCAAGGTGGTAAAAATCCTTAATCCCTTACCGGTCAAATCATCCTGATTATAGCTCTCTTGCAGTTGATTTTTGACACTATCCAAAAAAGCAGGGAAAGGTGAACGATTCATTGACCAGCGCCGACTGAGACCCAAGCCGGTTTTAACTGATTTCTGATATTGATCCTGTTTTATCAGACCTTGTTCTAACATCACTTTAAGGACAGTATTGCGCCGTTTAATTGCCCTTTGTTTATTATTTCTGGGGTTATAATAAGAGGGTCCCTTAACCAGACCCACCAGTAAAGCAACCTGCTGCTGACTTATCTGACTGATTGGACGTTTAAAATAATACTCGCTGGCAAGTGCAAAACCATGAATTGCCCGTCGACCATCCTGGCCAAGATAAACTTCATTAATATAGGCGGTCAGAATTTCATCTTTAGAATAATGATATTCCAGCAATAATGACATAATCGCTTCATTGATTTTTCTAACCAATGTTCGTTCTCTGGTGAGAAAGTAATTTTTCACCAGCTGCTGAGTCAGAGTACTGCCGCCCTGCACAGTCGAACCCGCCTTAATATTTGTCCACATAGCCCGGGCTATACCCTTGGGATCAACACCATAATGCTGATAAAAATTACGGTCCTCGACTGCCAGCAATGTATCTTTCAGCTTTTTAGGAATTTCATCCTGTCCCAGAATAAGTCTATCTTCATGTAATTTGGGGTGAATACTGCCAATAAGAGCGGGATCAAGACGCGCTAATGATAATTTCCGCCGTTGTTCATGATCATAAATTGAGCTGATGCTTGTACTACTAAACTGAATACGAAGTTTATGAGATACCTCTGTACCGTCAGGAAAACTAAAATGACGCGTCACCAGTTCAATACGCTGCCCATTTCGGGAAAAACTGCCCTGTGTAGATGGGTGTTTGTCTTTACGATAACCCGACAGTTTCAATTCTTTTTCAAATTGTTTTACTGTTATCTTCAAGCCAGGGTATAGTTCCAGTGAACGTGCGTATACTTTAGCGGGAATAGACCAGCGACGACCTTCGAATTGATCTTTGATTATATTATTAAGATAGAGCGTATAAACACTTAAAATAATTGTGCCAAAAATAAGGCTCAGTACAATTATTTTTTTTATAAAGCGCCCTAAACGTCCTTTAAAAGACTTCCTGGACGATTTTCTTCTGACTGCGGACTTTTTTGATGTTGAACGCTTTTTAACTGGATTTTTTCTTTTTGCCGGCATAAATTATATGTGTATTGCTCTTGTGTATAATAAGGTTATCAATCAAAAAAGGAATCTATGAATTATCTTGATGTGCTGTTTCATCCAACATTAGTTATGGCAACAATTCTCTATGCAATTATGTCTATTAGCTTTGAAATTGCCTACCAGCAGTTTTTAAATAAAATTGCTGCAGTTTCAGGTTCTTATTGGATAGCTAAAAATATCGGCACACCCTTTTTCCATATACTGTTATTAATCGCTTTTATTTATATGAGCTATCCCGTTCTCTATGGTCTGGAAAGTCATAATAATACTGGTGAACGTATTTTGCCAACACTGACGCAACTTTTAAACACCAGGAGCGGGCAAAGCATGCAAATGATTAATACCCTGTTTATCGTTAGCGTGCTGCTGCCTCTCATCCCGGTATTTAACCGTTTTCTTGCCCTGATATTACCATTGCAGGCAATGGCCGGCAGTGCCGTACTTTATGGCTGGCTGAGTCAGGCGACGGAAATTAATTATTCAATATTCCCCGGCTATAAAATAATCGCCATGATTATCTTTTTTTCTTTTATTGCTGAGCTGCTGGCCAAATCAATAGCAACACTGCTGGGAGAAAATTTGAATACAAAATATCATTCTCACGACATGGAAAAAGTAGTTTATAAAAGCAGTTTATTAGTTTTTCAGGTACCAATTTTGTTGATTTATACCCTGCAATTGACGGTTAACGGCTAATCACTCATAGAGTTCAAAGTGAATATTTTTTACCATTAGCCGTTAATTATAAAACCGCTTTACCTTACTTCCTGCGCCAGCGAGTCCCTTCTGCTGTATCTTCCAATAATATATCTTCCGCATCCAGGACATCACGAATCCTGTCACATTCTGACCAGTTCTTATCCTGCTTAGCGGTGACACGCTGTTCAATTAAGGAATTAATTTCATCGTCAGACAGGCCGCCTTCTGCTGTACTGCCCTGTAAAAACTGTTGAGCATTATTTTCCAATAA
>JAPVVU010000288.1 GCA_028571885.1 Gammaproteobacteria bacterium
CTGCCCATCACTAATGTAGTTGAGTTGTAACTTATTCTCAATAAGAATTGAAATAATTCCACCAATTGAGGTTGATTCATCCACTTTTGAGGCAATACAACCATCCAGTTCTTTGGCGTTTAGGGTTTTAATGACTTCATCCATCGCTAAAGTCTGGGTTGAGGCAGACAGTACAGCCAGAATTTTTATGGTTTCATGACTATGGCGCAGCATGCTCAGTTGTTGTGTTAAGCGCAAATCTCTATGGCTCATGCCTGCGGTATCAATGAGAACTAGCTGTTTATCTTCTAAACGTGAAAGAATCAGTTTAAGTTCCTCTTCATCGTTGGCAATATAAACGGGAACACCTAAAATTCGACCATAGGTTTTTAATTGCTCATGGGCACCCACCCGATAACTGTCAGTAGTCACCAGAGCCAGATTTTTTGCGCCATATTTTAATGTAAAACGAGCCGCTAGTTTGGCTATACTGGTTGTTTTACCCACACCTGTTGGTCCAACCAGAGCAATGATACCACCTTCATCCAGCAGATCATCATTAGCCACCGGAATATTACGGGCAATCACACTGAGCACTCTTCTCCAGCTGTCTTCAAGGGAATCATTCTCAGATTTTTTTATCTGTTTAACAATTCTTTCACTCAGGGAAGATTTAATGCCCAGGCGATATAAACGTGAAAGTAATTCAGCCTGATGCGGATGACTGCGAGAAAAACTACCCCATGCCAGTCCGGAAAGCTGATTTTCCAGAATGCCGCGCAGTGATTTAATTTCTGCCTGCATCGATGTCATAGCGGGGTCTTGTACCCATTCTACTTTTTTAGAGCCTTCAGCATGTTTAGAGCCTTTAGCATGAGTTGAGCGGGACCGTCCAGAGGTCTTTACCTGAACTCGTTTATTTATCGACTCGCTATTTGTTGACTCCTTATTTGTTGAGAAGAAGTCATTTGCACTTGCCTGTGAGCGTCTCTGCTCTTCTTTAGCCAGTGACTCATAATCAAAAGGATAGCCATTCTCACAAGAGGCTTCATTTTCAATTTCATCATCAAAATTTTCAAAGTCAGAAATAAAAGGCTGTTTTCTTTCATTGATTGATTGTTTTGTGTAAACATTGTCATTAAAACGAGAGTCACTAGAACGAGAGTCACTAACACTCTGTCCGGTACTGACTGCAGCTCGTTGTTTTGTTTCTGCATATTGATTTTGGCTTGATTGTTTCAATAAATCAGCAAAACCATTTGTTTGCGGCACTTCAGGCTGAAAGGTCTGCTGTTTTTGTGTTTTACCCAACTGACGACTAAAGCTGATAACATCATCCTGAATTGAATCTTCTAATTTAGCACTGACTTTTTGTTTTTTTACCTTAGCAAAGACTGAACGTTTTTTCTTTTTCGGTGCAGAAACTGCTGATTGCTGCGCTTGTGTACGAGAATCAAGTGAGCGATGAACGGCCTCTTCATCATAATCAATGGCTGCGACTAATTCGATACCGCCTGCAACTTTATTATTGGACAGAATCACTGCGTCAGCCCCTAACTCATCCTTAACCTGACGAATGGCTTCACGCATTTCAGAAGCAAAAAAACGTTTAATTTTCATAACTAACAACCTTATTTAGCTTATCTTTATTAATGTAATCGTTCTTGTATAGGGCAGATTCAGTTTTAGTTCTGTCCAACCGTTGACACTATTTTTATCTGCATATTATCTGGCACTTCGTTATACGCCAATACATGCATATTAGGTATGCTGTGCTTAACAAAGCGCATCATCATCAATCTTATCTGAGCAGAAACCAGTAAGATGGCAGGTGACCCGTTCATTTCCTGAGTCTGGGCGATTTCTGTTAATGACTGATGCATCCTTTCAGCCAGACCAGGCTCAATGCCACCTCCGTCTTCTGACATCTGTATTGATTGATGCAATAACTGTTCCAGGGATGGCTCTAAAGTAATAACAGATAATTCATTCCCTAAGCCATTGATATGCTGGACAATAAATCGGCCCAATGCCACCCTGACCTGAGCTGTCAAAATTCCGGCATCCTGGGTTTGAGGCGCATATTCTGCCAGGGATTCAATAATGGTTTTAAAATCACGAATAGGAATTGATTCATTGAGTACATTTTGCAACACTTTAACAACCGTACTCAGAGGCAAAATCTTAGGCACTAAATCTTCAATCAGCTTAGGCGATGAAACAGCCAGTCTATCCAGCAATTGCTGAACTTCTTCATGCCCTAACAGCTGAGTGGCATTTTCATTGAGCAATTGACTCAAATGAGTAGCAATCACAGTATTAGAGTCAACAACGGTATAACCTAAAGTTTGAGCATTTTCTTTTTCACTCTGCTCAATCCAGGTGGCAGGCAAACCAAATGCCGGATCCTTAGTTTTAATACCACTCACTTCACCGAACACCTGGCCCGGATTAATAGCCATATCGTGATCTGGATGTACTTCTGCTTCACCAACTGATACCCCCATAAGTGCAATTCGATAGACATTAGGGGCCAGGTCTAAATTATCCCGGATATGGACAGGCGGTATTAAAAAACCTAAATCCTGAGAAAGTTTCTTACGCACACCTTTAATACGGCTCATTAACTGTCCACCCTGAGATTTATCAACCATAGGTATCAGACGATATCCCACCTCAAGACCAATCGAATCAATCGGCATCACATCATCCCAGCTCAGTTCTTTCAGATCGCTGGAAGACTCTTCACTGACTTTCTGTTGTTGAATCTGTTGTTCCTGAATCACTTCCAGCTCAGTTGATTTTTTCCTAGTCTTAATACGCCAGGCTGCAGCACCGGTAATTACAGCAAAAGTCAAAAATGCGAAATGCGGCATGCCTGGTACGAGTCCGATAACAGCCATAATGCCTGCAGTCACACCCAGAGTTTTAGGTTTACTGAACAGATCGGCAATAAACTTACCGCCCATGTCGCCTTCACGATTTTCACGAGTAACCATAATGCCTGCAGCAGTAGAAAGAATCAGGCCTGGAATCTGAGCAACTAAACCATCACCAATCGTCAACAGGACAAATATTTCTGCTGACTGTGCAGCACTTAAATCATGCTGTACCATACCAATAGTAAAACCACCAATAACATTAATCAGGGTAATTAAAATCCCGGCAATGGCATCACCTCGAACAAATTTACTGGCACCATCCATGGAACCGTAAAAATCTGCCTCACGAGTGACGTCTTCACGTCTCTGTTTAGCTTCGTCTTGATCAATCAGGCCCTGATTCAAATCTGCATCTATAGCCATCTGCTTACCGGGCATACTATCCAGAGTAAATCGGGCACTCACTTCAGCAACACGCCCGGCACCCTTGGTCACTACGATAAAATTGATAATGATAAGAATAATAAAAACCACCAGACCAACCGCATAGTTACCGCCAATGACCACTTCACCAAATGATTTAATGACTTGTCCCGCCGCATCGGGTCCTTCATGACCGTGCAATAACACAACCCGGGTTGAAGCCACATTCAAAGAGAGGCGTAATAGGGTCGCAATTAAAATAACGGTAGGAAAAAGAGCAAAATCCAGAGGTTTTCTTGCATAAATAACAATGAGCAGGATGATCAGAGACAGGGTAATATTGAAGGTAAAAAACATATCTAACAAAATGGCTGGTAATGGTAAAATAACCATGGCCAACATTCCCATCAGAAGAATAGGCGCTCCAATACCACTTTGAAGCATTTCACTGACTCGTGATCTGATATTTGTTTCTGCTAAGGCAACCATAAAAATCCTGTGACTATTTTTTGACGAATTTTTTAAATTATCGCAATTAGTAGTACAGATAGCAGATTATGTGCCAAGTTTTAACTGGTATTCAGTGATAGGCGTTAAGCGTTAAACAAGAGCAAAAGCAAAAGAGTGCGGTAGTACAATTGAGTCTTTGCATATTCTGGTCACTTTTTCTCCTGATTTTGCTCTGGCTTTTTCTGAACCTTTTATATTCTAGCTTTATATTGTAAATAAGCGTCGGGCATTATCCGAGGTCAGATGAGCAAGATTTAATTCATCTTTGTGCAGCAATTTAGCCAGAGTATGGATGATATGGGGTAAATATTGAGGCTCATTTCTGCTGCGACGTTTTTTCTTCTTTTTTCCACTTAAAGACTCATCTTGAGGCAGTTTCAGGTCTCGTGGGAATAAATAAGGTGCATCGGTTTCAACCATGACTCTATCATCAGGAATTATGTGCACACAATCGCATAATGCTTTGCCCCGCCTTTCATCACACAACCACCCCGTAATACCGATATAAAGATCTTCTTCAAGATAACACTCTAATTCATCCTGTCCGCCGGTAAAGCAATGGGCAACGCCGCCAACTAAACCAGAACGGTACTTTTTTATTAACCGCAGAAACTCAGATTGTGCTTCTCTTTGATGTAAAAAAACGGGCATTTTTAATTCTACAGCTAATTCCAGCTGCACTTCAAAGCAACTGAGTTGTTCAGCAGGTGTGGAAAAGTTTCGGTTAAAATCGAGTCCACACTCCCCTAC
>JAPVVU010000289.1 GCA_028571885.1 Gammaproteobacteria bacterium
GCAATTTGTTCTTTTGTCAGCCCTTCAGGCGCTTTTTTTAACTGTTCTAAAATATTTCGCTGACGTATAGCGCGTTTTAATAAACCCCAGTCAGCCTCTCTGGCAATTTCTGTCAGAAACCATAAAGTCACTCCCTGCTCTAAAGCTGATTCTTTTTTACGATAATGAACAGGTAACGCTGTCTGAAATACCTCTCCGATGGGATGATGATAATAAGAGGCAACCCAGTTGAGCAACTTAATAATCGATTCGGGTAAAATTGGTTTTTTGTCGAGAATTTTACTAATGGGTCGTAGTTTTTTTATATCAATATCAGTCGTAGTAGACTTGCCCAGAACAACGGCTATTTGTTTTGTTCGACCAAAAGGTACCAGTACTCTCATTCCTGGTAAAACATGCTCTGGATTTATTGCCTCGGATAGAAGATAATCAAATTTTCTTCGTAATGGTGTTGGTACTGCCACCTGGACTATTTTTAATTTTGGCTTTAATTTTTGTTCTGGCATTAAACTAAATTCATTCTCTTTCTTTTATAAAAAAACAGGTACCGATAAACAGGGATCCGCTATGACCCATTGGCAACAAATTTCTGATCACATCAGCCAAACTCAATACGCTTCTTATAAAACGCTGAAGGCTCCTTGTAAAACACTGAAGGCTTGTAAAACGCTGAAGGCTCCTAAAACGCTGAAGGCTCCATTTCAAATTCAGAATAAATCCAGCATTGGCGGCGGCAGTATTAACTCAAGCTATCGGGTCACTGGCACTGATGGTCAGGTCTATTTTATCAAACTCAACTCAGCCAGTCTGGAATATATGTTTCAAGTTGAATTTGACAGCCTTAATGAGCTGTCAGCTCAAGGCAATGCAATACGGGTTCCTCAACCTGTTTGTTATGGCACAGCTGACTCAAAAAGTTATCTGGTACTTGAATACCTTAGCATACACTCAAGTGGTGATGGCAAAAAATTGGGACGGGCATTGGCTCAAATGCATAAAATAACGGCTGATCAATATGGCTGGTACCAAAACAATATTATTGGCAGTACACCTCAAAGCAATCAAAAACACAGCGACTGGGTAACATTCTGGCGCGAAGAACGCCTGCGCCCACAATTTGAAATGCTCTATGAGAAAGGCTATAAAAAATATTTACAGCCCTTAGCAAACAAGCTACTCAATAATCTGGACTCACTTCTTGCTGGTCACGTGCCTGAGGCTTCATTATTACATGGTGATTTATGGTCAGGCAACTATGGTTTTATAGATGATGGTTTTACTGAACAGGGGCAACCGGTTATTTTTGATCCTGCCCTGTATTATGGGGATAGAGAAACTGATTTAGCAATGACTGAACTTTTTGGCGGTTTCAGCCAGGATTTTTATAATAGTTATAACGAAGCATGGCCGCTTGATGAAGGGTACTCAAATAGAAAAACTTTGTATAATTTATACCATATTCTCAATCATGCCAATTTATTCGGCACGTCCTATCTTAATCAGGCAATAAGTATGATGGAAAGGCTGTGAAAATGCGATTATTAGTCTAAACTACAAGATTGAACAGACACGAAGACAACATTTATCTGGAAGCTTGCAATGCTAAAAACACCCATTTTTTTCACCACATCACTTCTGTATTATGCAAAGATTTTATTACTCATTATACTTTCTTTTGCTTTAGTATCCCCTCTCTACGCAGAAGAGGAGGAGGAAGAAGTTGATGATACAAAATATTATGAACTCTCTCCGCCTTTTGTCGTTAACTTACAGACTAATGAACGAAGAATGCGCTTCTTACAAGTCCGACTGCAAGTGCTTGGCAGTCCAGCAGCCATTGAAGCTGTGCAAAAACATAATGCCCCGTTACGCGATGTCATTATCACTTCTCTTTCATCGCAAACCAGAGAAAGTGTCAATACACCAAAGAAGAAAAAAGCCCTTCAGAACAAAGTTCAGGCCGATGTTGAAAATATACTAAAAGAACTTACCGGGAAAAAACAAATACAAGGGCTTTATTTTACTAACTTCGTCATACAGTGATCGTTCGGAAATGGTGCTTTGAAACACGTGCTGGAGGTGGAGGTGCTGTACAGTTCTGGGGACGCTGCTAGTACTTCCATGTAACGCTTAATGAAAACATCCATGTTTTCAAAAACCCCAGAACTGTACAGCACCTCCATCCCCATCACTTAGCGCATCATGTTCCTCACTTGTGGTGAAAAGCAAAAGCAAGGACAAGAGAAAAAATATATACTCTCAGCCAACTGCAACAGCTTTGCTTAAAGCACCTAATGTTGGTTGATTTTTCTTTTGCTTTTGGACGACACGAGTAAGAATAATTGACGTAGAGAGTGTTTGGTGGACTGGTTTGTTTACCTTGGGTGTTGAATGACATGGATGTCATTCGCAAGCGTCACATGGATGTGCCCGAGTGTCCCCAGGTAAACAAACCAGTCTACCAAACGCTTGTTTTTGATTGATATGAAGTTTATTTATGATACTGTTTACTATGCTCATGTACCGCATCAATAAAGACACCCACATGTTCCGGATCAATATGCTGGTGGATACCATGTCCTAAATTAAAGACATGACCATTACCATTACCATAGCTTTCCAGAATGGTTTTTACTTCCTGTTCAATGCGCTCAGGTTCTGCATAAAGAATGCTCGGGTCCATATTCCCCTGCAGCGCCACTTTATCACCTACTCGGGCACGCGCATCAGCAAGATCCAGTGTCCAGTCAACACCTAAGGCATCACAACCTGTTTCAGCCATTGCTTCTAACCAGCCGCCTGCACCTTTTGAAAACAGCACAACCGGTACCGTGCGCCCGTCGTTTTCACGCGTTAAACCATCGACAATTTGCTGCATATAACACAAAGAAAACTCTTTATAATCACGCGGCGTTAAGACGCCTCCCCAGGTATCAAAGATCATGACCGCTTGTGCACCTGCCGCAATTTGAGCATTTAAATAACTGGTGACTGATTGAGCCAGAGTATCCAGTAACTGATGCATCACCAGAGGCTCATCAAACATCATGCCCTTAACCTTGCCAAACTCTTTAGTTGAACCGCCTTCAACCATATAAGTTGCCAGTGTCCATGGACTACCAGAAAAACCAATTAAAGGGACACGGCCATTCAGTTCTTTACGAATAGTACGAACCGCGTTCATCACATATTTAAGTTCACCTTCTGGATCGGGTACACCCAGCGCGTTAACATCAGCTGCGGAACGAATCGGTTTATCAAACTTGGGACCTTCACCCTGAGCAAAGCGCAATTGCAGGCCCATGGCATCAGGAATCGTCAGAATATCGGAGAACAGAATAGCAGCATCCAGTTCATATCGCTCCAGAGGTTGAAGGGTCACTTCACAGGCAAGATCGGCATTCATGCATAAATCCATAAAGCTGCCGGCCTTTTCACGAGTAGCACGATACTCTGGAAGATAACGTCCCGCCTGGCGCATCATCCATACTGGCGTCATATCAACAGGTTGGCGTAAAAGGGCTTTTAGAAAACGGTCGTTCTTCAATTCACTCATTTATTCTTTTCCCGGGAGGACATTTATCAATTATGTTTTTTTAGGTCATAAGTCTTTTGATTTTTCTTTTGACTTATAACTTATGACTTAAAACTTACGACTTCTTTTATCTAGACATCCAGATAATCTAAAATACCTTCGGCAGCCTGACGTCCTTCAGCAATAGCAGTCACCACTAAATCAGAACCTCGAACCATATCACCACCGGCAAATACTTTAGGGTTTTTGGTCTGATACTTAAACTCTTGATCCTCAGGAGCAATAACACGCCCCCGCTCATCCTGAGCAATTGCAAAATCATTAAACCACTTTTCGGGGCTTGGTCTAAAGCCAAAAGCGATGAGTACCGCATCAGCAGCTACAATTTCTTCAGAGCCTTCAATGGCTTCCGGGCGTCGGCGTCCACGTTCATCAGGCTCACCTAATTCTGTGGTAATAAGCTTTATACCCGTCACTTTGCCATTTTCACCCACGATTTCAACTGGCTGGCGATTCCAGAGGAATTGTACACCCTCTTCTTTCGCATTTTGAACTTCTTTTTTAGAACCGGGCATATTGGCTTCATCACGACGATAAGCACAAAAAACCTGCTCAGCATCTTGTCTAATTGATGTGCGGGTACAGTCCATTGCCGTGTCACCACCACCAAGAACAACCACTTTTTTATCTTTCATACTGATAAAATCAGTGTCGTAGTCATAGCAGTTTTTCACATTGGAGATAAGGAAATCCAATGCCACATGCACGCCATCCAGCTCTTCGCCAGCAATACCCGCAGTCATGGAATTATAAGTACCCATTCCCATAAAGACAGCATCATACTGATCCAGTAGTGCCTGGAATGCTATATTCCCATCACTGGAGTCCTCACTGACTTTGGTATTCAGTACAAACTCAACGCCCATTTCTTCAAAAACTTCACGGCGTTTTTTAACCACACTTTTTTCCAGTTTGAATTCAGGGATACCAAACATCAATAAACCA
>JAPVVU010000290.1 GCA_028571885.1 Gammaproteobacteria bacterium
ATGATTTTTATCGGATTTGTACTGCAGCCGGTATCGAGCTTCATTTGTAGTGCCGTCATTGTGAGGGTCATAAAGTAATGAATAGGAAGTATACCAGTTAGGCGCAAATCGGCTGCTGATTTCGGCGGCAACACTGGAACTTGACTGAGTCAGGTCATCATCATTATTGGTATCAGGAATTGGGTTACCAAATTTATCATAACGTAATGTGACTTCACGATCTTCAAAATAGTAGATTTGTCCGATAGAAGCTGTAAATAGTTCAGAGCCTGAACCATCATCAATAAAACGCGTTGTTAAGGCCGCGGTCAGCTGATTGGCATCACCCAGTCGGTCGGCTCCGGTAAAACGATTTTCTCTGAACAATTGATTAAAGCTAAAATCTGAACTGCTGGTATCAAACAGTGGAATATCGTCCTGATCTCTCTTAGGGGTATTTAAATAGAATAATCGGGGCTCCAGAGTCTGCTGCATGGGCAGATCAAACATTGTCAGTTCTTTGTCAAAAAACAAACCGCTGTCCAGGCTGAAAATGGGGGCAACTCTGGAGGGACTGTCATCATCCCAGTTTGCCGCTTGTGTATTATAAGCCTCATCTAATATTGGTGTGCCACCAAGAGCAAGTTTGTCTTCATCATCAAGTTTATAAGTAACCATATCCAGACTGACTTTGGGCGTAATGTAGCCATATGCGTTTTCGAACGGCATGCTGACATGCGGTTTGATATGCAAGCGACTGGCTTCAACTCGTTTATCCTGATAATCGTCCCAGTTTTGAGCGAACATGACAAATTCAGAGTCAAAACCCGCATCAAGATTAACACCATATGGTGTATAAGAGTCATTGGCTGATAATGTTAACTGAGGCAGGCGGCTGTAAGTGTGGGTCTGGTCCTGAAGTTCCTGATAACCCTGGGTGCGAGCCATAAAATTAAAGATCGAGCCGTTATAATCTAAGCGGCCTTCGCGAAGAAGTTGTGTCTGACTTTTATCCCTTAAGTTATTGCCAAAATCATCTATATAGTAGTTGTCGCTTACATAGTTGTAGTCCACATTGCCAGACCAGCCATTGTTCCAGTTTGCTCGCTGCTGCAGACTAAATGCACCACGATTTTTGGAAATATCGTCAGGTCTTATATTAGCTTCAGGATCTATCGTTGCTATGCCATCTATACCCTCTCGTAATGCAACATCAGCAGCATTTCTTTTATCATCATAACTACTGTCATTGAGCCATTCAGCATAGACTTCACCAGAATGATTTTCACTCAGATAACGGTATTCACCACCCAGCATTAAACCTCGATCAGATAAGACTCTAGGGGTAACGGTGGCATCCTGATCGGGCGCAATATTGAAATAGTAGGGTGTTGCCAGCTCAAAGCCATTGGTATCAGAAGTTCCGATGGTGGGCATTAAGAAACCGCTTTTTCGATCATCATTAAGTGGAAAATTGATATAAGGTGTGTAGGCGATAGGAAAGTCTTTAAATCTGAGAACCGCATGACTGGCTTCACCATACCCCTCATCAGTATACAATTGCATTTCACTGGCACTGAGTACCCAGTCCTGATCGCCTGCCGGACAGGTAGAATAAGTGGGATTTTCCAGATCAATTTTCCCCGGTTTAAAGCGGATATTATCTGCAACGCCCTGTGCTGGACGGGCAGGTAATTCATAAATGGCATTGTCGATGCGGCCTTTACGTTCATCTGTTTGATAACGGGCGGTATCACCTTTGAGCACCATGTTGGGCTCAGAGATAATGACGTTACCTTCAGCATTAAATAGAGCAGATGCTTTGTTATAGGTTGCTTTGTCAGAGGTTAATTTCTGAATGTTTTTGGTAATAACCACATTACCTTCGAAATCAATCTGCTCACTGTTAGGGGACTGAGCACTGTCGGCTTCAATGTTGGTGCTTTCATCGGCTTGTGCAGCCATACTTTTACGATCATATTCTTCAAGCGGCTGTACAGCACAGCTTGCCCAGGTGTCCGAAGCTGCAGCTGAAGGGGATTTTAATTTGGGTTGAATGATAACACCACCGCCAGTAGGACCAGTGTTGGGATCTGAAAAATCAGGTTCTGGAAAAGAGGGTTTAACAGCAACGACAGAGGCGGTCGGTTGGGGAATATATGTTTTACCATCGACAGAGTCCAGCGTTGGCGCTAAAGGGCCATCAGCGGCGGCACAATTCCATTTGCCGCCAGCCATGGGTTGACATTGCCAGCCATTAGACTGATAAACTTCAGCCATAACAGACTGAGTAGAAAACAGCATTGAGCCGGATAACAGCATTGAGACAGATAACAGCATTGAGCCAGAGAACCGCCATGAGCAAGAGTCAATTTTGACAGGAGTATTCTTAGCCAGCTTTGGGCTTAATTGCTGAGGTGTTTTCAGTATGTCCATTTTCTTTATTATAAATTGATTCAAAAGCGCCATTTTAGCATTGTTCTCCAAAGTCTGTCGATTGGATTCTTAGTGGTAAAGGAATAATTTCTCAGATATCAGGATCAATAGCGCTGTTTTGAAGAAGAATTTTCCCAGGCCTGAAAAACTTCCAGAGCATCATTGAGCACAGACTTGTCCTGAATTTGTGAAATAGAGAGATTTTTCTGTTGATGAGGCAGGCTCAATTCCTTGAAAATAAACTGATCATCAAAGCCAATCTGAGTGGCTTGTTCATAAGAGTTTGCGTAAAAAACGGAATCAATGTGAGCCCAGTAGATAGCAGAAAGACACATGGGGCAGGGTTCACTGCTGGCATAGAGGGTACATCCCTCAAGAGAGTATGACTGGATATGCTGACAGGCATCACGAATGGCTTCAATTTCTGCATGTGCAGTGGGATCATTATGGCGGGTTACCTGATTGCTGCCACGACCAATAATTTCGTTATTTTTAACAATGACCGCACCAAATGGGCCTCCCTGATTGTCGTGTATGGATTGATTGGCAAGCCGTATCGCTTCATCCATAAATTTATTTTTCATAATTTTCGCTTTTTTGCATTGGAAGCATACAGTTTACACTCTAGTTTCTCTCAGGCAAAGAGGAGGATGTTGTAAGACACTCGTGAATTTAAAAATTATTAACATTTAAAATTCATTGGTTTAACGTGTTTATTTCAGGATGTCTAAAACTTTATTTTGCTTGATCTTAATCATTTTTAAACAAAAGCAGCTTCTGTTATAATGGATAATATTGAATTGAATAATTAAACTATACCTGAGTAATATCAATGGCATTAGAAAACTTTGAAAACAGTCTGATTGGTGAGTCACCCGAACTTAATAGTGTTATTTGGGCTGCTAAAATAACTGCAGCTTCTGATGTGACAGTGTTAATTCAGGGTGAAAGTGGCAGCGGCAAAGAGATTTTTGCCAAGCTCATTCATAATGGTAGTAAAAGAAATTTACAAAAACTTGTTTCAGTAAACTGTGCCGCTATTCCTGAAAATCTGGCTGAATCCATGCTCTTTGGGCACATTAAAGGCTCTTTTACAGGTGCGTTTTCTAATCAGGAAGGTTATATCCAGGCGGCTGACAAAGGCACATTATTTTTAGATGAAATCGGTGAGTTATCGTTGTCAGTACAGGCTAAGCTGCTGCGTTTTCTTGAGTCATCGGAATGTCAGAAAGTGGGTTCAGCATCCGCAGAACAGGTTGATGTTCGTGTGATTGTCGCGACAAATCGTGATCTGCGTGCTGAAATTGAAAAAGGCAATTTTCGTGAGGATTTATTTTATCGCCTGCATATTGTGCCATTGGAAATACCACCGTTGCGTGAGCGCACGGGTGATCTCCAACTTTTATTAAAACACTTCAATCATTCTTTGGCTGCACAGTATGGTGTTAAACCTGCAGTTTATAGTAAAAGTGCTGTTAAGTGTCTTAAGGCTTACCCATGGCCTGGTAATGTACGTGAATTACGCAATTTCTGTGAAAGAATGAGTATTTTATTGGCAGGAAAGACAATTGAAGCTGAAAATTTACCTGCGGAAATTAAAAATGTGCACAGACCTAAGCAGGCGAGTATTGTTTCTTTGCCGGAATCAGGTTTGTCATTAGAAAAAGTTGAGATTGAATTAATTCAACAGGCGCTTGATAAGACGTCTGGTAATCGAAGCAGAGCCGCTCGTCTTTTGGGTTTAACTCGTGATACGCTGCTCTATCGTATGAAAAAATATGCCCTGAGTTAATACTTCTTATTGCAATAAGAAGTTGAGCTAAACATTTAGCTCTAAAAACCAGTTTATTATAAAAAAACGTACTTAGACTTATTTTTTAGTTGTCAGCTTGACCACCGAAGCAGACAGTTCAAAAGATGGATGGGGACTTGAAAGTGGTGCCTAATTCAGAAGTTGGTGAGGTGTATTCACCTTACCAGGGTCGCTCAAGTACGTCCATGTAACGCTCATCCTCGCCATCCATGGCTCGAAATGCCCTTTGTAAGGCAAACTACACCTCACCACCTTCTTACCTGCATCACGTTTCTCGCTAGTGTGAAAAAGA
>JAPVVU010000291.1 GCA_028571885.1 Gammaproteobacteria bacterium
TGGTGGTCAGTAAAGAGAAGTATGCAGACCAGTCCGTATGGGAAATGATGGCTATGATTGAATCATTTCATCAGCCCACTTTGATCTGTGTCAATAAACTTCTGGAAGGTACCGAAGACTTAATCATTCGTTCATTAAAAGAAAAATGGCAAGATGCCAGAAAGGATACGTTTCCTGATGTTATTCCCTTGTATTATCAAAAACAGACAGCCATGCCTGTCTGGCCAGCCTCTGCAAATAAGCAGTTTTTTCAGTTAGCGAAAAAAATATCTCAGCAAAAGCATTTCGAATACCAGACAGCGTTAATTAATAAGTACTGGCATAGCTGGTTAGAACCCATCGTTGCTGAGCATGAGGCTGCTCAATTATGGCGCTCATTAGTCGACCAAAGTATTAATCAGGCTTTGGAAGAATATCAAAGAGATTATCTGGATCATCCGCATTATTATGATACGTTCCAGAATGCGTTGATAGAGCTGCTTAATCTGTTAGAAATACCGGGAGTTTCCAGAGTATTAACCAAATCCCGGCGTATTTTAACCTGGCCTGTCAGAAAAATAATGGCACTAGGAAAAAAAGTGACTTCGCCTTTAAGTACGGAAGAGACGCTGTTAAATCAAATCGGAGAGCATTTATTAATTTCGTTTTCTGAACAGTTGTTGGGGAAAATAGATTCAGATACCAAGCAACATCAGTGGTGGAAAGAGTGTTATTGCCTGTTGAGGCAACAAAGAATTGAGATTCTAGATCAATATAATGCTGCGGTTGAAAGATATTGCATAGACTTCCAGCAAGACGTGGAAGCCACGGCAAATCGTCTATATAACAAGTTGTCTGAACAACCCATTGTTTTAAATAGTTTGAGAGCCACCCGGGTAACGACAGATGCAGCTGCAATGGCATTGGTTATTCAAACAGGTGGCATAGGGCTACATGATTTAATCATTACTCCCGCTATGTTATCAATTACCTCATTACTTGCGGAAAGTGCTATTGGTAGCTATATGGGCAGTGTAGAGGCAGAATTAAAACAGCATCAATTGAATACCGTTAAAAATAATGTACTGATAGCCTGTTTACAGCAAGCTTTATATGCTTTGCCTGAACAACTTTCTGATAAAAACAGATTTAATATTTCACAGGCACTATTGCAAAGCGCAGAAGTTCAACGGAAAGAGAAGAAACATGGCATACGATTACTCTGATTTGCTTATGGAAATTGAAAGCTGGGCGCAACATGCAGTTAAGCTAGGCTGGATAGATAAACAACTTGCCTTATCTTTGGCAGCAACAGAAGATGAGAATGCAAATTCATTATTTTTGCAACAGCATACAAGACCTCTGGTTGTTGCGTTTATGGGAGGAACAGGTGTAGGTAAAAGTTCTTTGTTGAATAAACTTGCAGGCCAGTCTATTGCCAGAACAGGTGTGGAAAGACCTACTTCACGTGAAGTGACTTTATATCATCATCAGTCAGTATCAATTTATCAGCTGGATGAAAAATTTCCTCTACAGCAGATACAGGTTGCTCAGCATACTGACTCAGCAAATGAAGCTGTTATCTGGATTGATATGCCGGATTTTGACAGCACAGAACAAAAAAATAAAGATATAGTCATGCAATGGCTACCTTTTGTTGATGTGCTTATTTATGTGGTAAGTCCTGAGCGATATAGAGACAATAAAGCCTGGCGGTTACTACTCGCTGAGGGAGCACGCCATGCCTGGCTGTTTGTAATGAATCAATGGGACAGGGGGGAGACAGCACAATATGAAGACTTTAAACAACAGTTGTCTAAAGCAGGATTTAATGCCCCACTGATATACAAAACTGACTGTACTGAACAACTTGATGATCAGTTCCTCCAGTTAAAGTCAGCAATTGAGTCCTTAGCAACTGAAAAAACTGTTGAGCAGCTTGAAATGCGGACTATGCAGCAACGCAAAAATAATATAAAACAAAAGTTACAACAGTGTTTGCATTCATTGGGGAACGAGCAAGGCTTTGCTAAATTATTAGAGCATCATCGTGTCAGCTGGTCTCAAACCGAAACCGTATTAAACGAGGGCTTTGACTGGCCAATAAAACAAGCTTCATTGACGCATTCTAAAACGGGATCGATGGGGAATCAGGAAAAAGTACAATTATGGGATGACTGGGCTAAAAGTCGATTCAATGATTATCTGGATGACCTGGTTTTAACAACGAATCATATTGGACTACCCAGTATACCTTTAAGAAAAAGTCTGGCTGATGGGCGCAGCAAAGCAGAGAAGATTATTCAGACCCAGACAGAATTAGCGTGTCGCCAGGCATTGGTTAACCCTGGCAATGTAATACAAAGAGTTGTTTTGAAAATAGCCAGTGTTTGTGAACTTGTGTTACCGTTAATTGCAATATGTATCGTTGGTTTTGAAGTATTTCAAGGTTATTACGATAGTTCATTTACGGATGAAGCATTTTTAGGCGTCAACTTTGCTGTACACAGTATATTGTTAATTCTAATAAGCTGGTTGTTACCTTATTTCATACGAAAAAAAATGCAACCTTCACTTAAGAAAGCTGCTTTAAAAGGACTTTATAAAGGACTGGATGCTGCAATGATAACTATCGAACAGAATATTAAGCAGAGTATTAAAGCAGTAATAGAACAGCACAGGGAGGTTACAGTGTCATTAAAAAAATTAATTCTAGCCAGTGATGAGCTGAATGAGAAAACACTAGTTGAACCAAAAAGTGATCAATTGGAAAGAATGCTGGTAGATAAAACTATGTAGGACTCACGTCTTAGGCAGTGGGAATCCGCTTATTACTGCTTCCTTATGCTTGGTTTTGATTATTGGAAGTGAGGCTTCAGAGGCTGTGAAAGTATTCAAATCTCACGGCCTCTCTAATTTCATATCCATTTTTTTTAATTTATTCACCTAAAATCACTCATAAATCCATTATTTCCTTACATCAAAGGTTTTCTAGGTAATTTTTAAGCATATTGCATGAGTGTTTCCCTTAAAACTAAGGATACCAAGGAAATACTCGGAAAAACAGCTCTCTACAGAGCGCCAAGAGGGTTTTCTTTGTATTTTACAAAATATGATGACAGCTACAAAAAAGAAGGCTTTTATAGATATGGAAATTAAATAAAAAAAGACTTGCAATTCTAAAATAAATTTTTTGAGATTTTACGTTTTTTTGACCTTTAAACGGAAAATCTGCATGAATAATAACATCCCCCTTAATGATTACCTCATTACCCATTGTAATGAAAGTATGAAAAGAGCGCTAGCAGCAGAACGACACCCTGCCTGGCAGCGATCATGCCCCGAAATGAATGATATCGACTTCATTCGTCTCGGACTATTGCGCTGTATTAGCGCGGTTGACAGTGGCCGTCATTTTCTACAGACAACTGAAGAGATTCATGGTGAACTCCTGCCTCACTCGACCTACTTTAAATCACTTAAGTCTTCAAGACGCGCAAGCATGCTTGAAGCAATCGAACGACAAAGCTATGAAATTCACTGTGAGCATTTAGCCTCCTATGGCATTGATTACCTAAAGTCATTTCCTGAACTTGATGAATATACGGTAGAAGCTGCTGACGGACATTTTATTGATCATGCCTACCATACCCCAAAAGGGGATAATGGAAAAGTCTACGCAGCCGGGTTTATTTATGCCATGAACCTCAGAAATGGATTACTTAGACCACTTTGCTGTATTACTAATGGGACAAAACGACATCATGAGATCCCTATTTTACGCAATCATATTGATCATCAAAATAGTCAGTGTCGCCAGTCAGAAAAAAACCTCTATGTGTATGATAAGGCGGTCACAGACTTTCCTTGGTGGGCAAAGCAGAAAGGCCAGCAAAATTACATGATCTCCGTTTTAAAAGAAAATTCAGTGGCAACATGGATTGAATCCATTGCCTTTGATGACAGTAACTCTATTAACACCGGTGTTGAAGACTACAGCATTTATGAAAACCAAGGGGTAAGATTTAATGTCGTACATTACCGTGATCCCGAAACACAAAAACTACACCGCTTTGTATCGACATTACCAGAATCAATAAACCCAGGCACTATTGCGATCCTGTACTACAAACGTTGGACCATTGAAAAAGCCTACAATAACAGCAAGAGTAACCTGAAAGAGAAAAAAGCCTGGTCTTCTTCGGTTAAGTCACTCAACAATCAAATGCGTCTCACCACCATGACTTATAATTTAATGCGCGTTTGTGAAGAAATTTCAAAAATACAAGATCCCGAGTTGATTCATCCATCGGATAAAAAATATAACAAAGCGCTTGAAAAAAGACAAAGAAGAGCCCAGCAAAATGGCGGTTTTGTTAATCCATTATTGTTTCTGGAAAGAATCGCACGTATCAGCTCCTATACCATTCGAGCCGTTCAAAACGCAATAATTACAGGAAAGCCTCTGGCCGACCTTATGTGTGCACTCATGGCTCGATTAGTTCCTGGGTAGGCGTTAATATGGGAACA
>JAPVVU010000292.1 GCA_028571885.1 Gammaproteobacteria bacterium
GTCCTCAACTTAAACATAGAGTCCTCAACTTAAACATAGAGTCCTCAACTTAGAACATAGAGTCCTCTACTTAAACTGTCAATTCAGGGATAAATTTGCAAAGGCGGTTCCTGCAAAATAGCCAGCTGTTCTTTTAATTGTAAGATATGCTCTCCCCAGAACTGTTCGGTATTAAACCAGGGGAATGCTCTTGGAAATGCGGGATCATCCCAGCGTTTTGCTAACCAGCCTGCATAATGTATGATTCTCATGCTTCTCAATGACTCAATGAGATTGAGTTCTGTTCTGTCAAAGTCACAAAACTCTTCGTAGCCCTCTAATATTTCTCGCAACTGCTTTTCCTGCTCGTGCCTTTCACCCGAGAGTAACATCCAGAGATCCTGAATTGCAGGGCCGCTTCGACAGTCATCAAAGTCAACAAAATGTGGCCCATTATCAGTCCATAGTATATTTCCAGGATGGCAATCCCCATGCAGTCGGATTAATTCAGGTGGAAATTGCTGATAGTTTGATTCTACATGATGCAGAATATCACTCACAATCGCTTTATAGGACTCAATAAAAAGAGAGGGCATAAAGTTATGCGCTAAAATATATTCAAAAGGTCTGGTAATGAAGGACTCAATTGAGAGAGTCGGACGGTGTTGGAATTTTGCTGTTCGGCCAATAGCATGGATACGTCCCATTAATTTGCCCAGCCAGTAGAGTTGATTCATATCGGTCAATTCTGGCGCCCGCCCGCCTCGACGCAGATAAAGTGCAAAACGGTAGCCATTATATTCAAACAGGCTTTCTTTCTCCGATGTATTTACTTGATTGCTGTCTAATGCTGATTGTTTGGCCAGATAGATTGGGGGAATGGCTGGGATTTCCAGTTCATGCAGTGCCTTAGAAAAAACATGTTCCTCTAATATTTGTTCATCAGTCCAGCGTTTAGGACGATAAAATTTGGCAATAATGGGTTGTTTATCTTCAATACCAACCTGATAGACTCTATTTTCATAACTGTTTAAAGCCAGCACTCTGGCATCGGAGAGAAAACCTTTGCTTTCTACGGCGTTAATAACGGTATCAGGATCAAGTTTGGAATAGTCTTGAATTGTTTCAGTATTTTCTGTCATGTTTCTTCAGGCTGATAGTGTATTAAAGAAGTCACCAATCGCCTGAGTCAGTTGTTCAGAGCGATTGGGTGAACGAAATGCCTGTAAAATAGTATCACGCATACCCGGTATAAACATTAAATCGGATAATATTGCTTTAAACGCGTCCTGATGTTGAATATTGGCAAGTGCCAGTGCTTCTAAAAAGGCTGATAATATTTCCGGGTGAGGTATTAAATGCCAGCAGCGGCCAGAGATTACGGCCAATACTTCGATGTCTGTTTTTACGGCGGATGTTAAAATTTCACTCAGCAGTTGAATGTGTAATGGCTGATCACTTGCTTGTGAACTTGCCCGTATTGATGCAATGCATAATTGTGCCGTAAATGTCGTTTTTTCATTTTTTTTCAGCTCTGTTATTAAGCGATCATAAATGACTTGAGTGGTTTGTTTTGAAATCAGGTGATTTTCCAGACAGGAGCCAAGCACTTGAAACGGTTCGATGGGTAGATAGGGAATCGCCTCTATAATGAGCTGTTCATTTGTTTTGCCGGGACTTTCGATATTTTTGTACGGTTCATCAAGACGTGCGGCAATGTCGGCAAAACCCTGAAAACCCAGTTCATTCCACTCTTTAAAACCATTGCTTCCGGAAAGGTAGTTTTGGGTGCTGGTGTAAAAGGGTGATGCAGGCATTGAAAGCTGTTTATGGACGATGGCATGAAAATTGGCCATTTGTTCTGGTTTTGGCTGAAAGCCATAGGGGCTGTCCTGCATCGCACTTTCCAGAGAATGGCGCTTCTCAGATGGGGTTTTATGCTGTGTCTCCTGAGAGTCTCCATGTTGAGAATGAGTCAGGTAATCGCCCAGGACTTTGAACAAATGACGTAAGAAATCATCACGCGCTGTTAGATTTAATTTAGCCTGTTCATCCAGGGGAAATTTGAGGAACCAGACATGGTGCTCCGGGGTCTCCGGGTTCTCTTTGCTACCATCGTTTTTCCTGCTCTTATTTTCCCAAAACAACAGCGCGAGCCAGGCATGTTGTAAAAAAGGTGTTTTCCAGGCGGCATGAGTGTTTTCAAAATCAATGAATGTTTGCTGATCAACGGCATGAATCCGACGCCCCATATTGTAGCACTGAAAGTGATAATCAATTTCAGAAAAAAATTGCTTGAGACTACTTATTTCTTTCATAATAGTTTTCACACATAAAATGGTTTTCTCAATCTAAATCAAGGAAGTCATTAATGAACGGATTCTAGCTAAATAAAAGTTGTCCTGACTTATAAGTCAGTTGGGCATTACCGGCCAAAAATTTAAGCAGGTGCTTGCCAATGAGTTCGTTTCGCCAGCCCGATAACATAGCGAGATCACGGCGGCCTTTGATCAGTGAGTCCAGTTCCTTTTTAGAGCACAAACAGCGCGGGCTGATATTGTTATTATGAGCAGAGAGGTGGACAATCGCCATAAGACAATCCGCCAAAGCCTCTTCATTTTGCGACAATTTTTCATAGACGGGCAGCTTTGGACAATCTTCATCGGAAGTTTTAAGCCCTGTTTGAATTAGCGATATTATTGCTGCACCGTGGTATTGGATAAATTGATGGCTTAAGCCTTTACGATCCTGCAGCTCATTTAGATTTGCGGGTGGATTCATTGACAGTTCAATTAAGACATCATCAGCGATGATTCTGCGTCGTGGACGATTTTGTTTAATTGCCAGCTCTTCACGTAATGCGGCCAGATTTTTTAAAATTGCCAGTTTTTGTTTTTTGAGTTTATTAATGCCCTTGGTTTTTTTCCAGATAGTGTCTGGTGAAGGGGCATAAGTTGAGTTGCTGGATAAAAATTGAAAATCTTTTTCCAGCCAGGTCAAACGTCCCAATGCCTGTAACTTTTCTTTCTGTAAAGGGTAAAGTTTTGCCAGATAACGCACATCATCAGCGGCATAATCGATCTGTTTTTTTGTGAGAGGCCGTTTTAGCCAGTCGGTACGTGTTTGAGACTTGTCTAAATCAATATTCAATAGTTGTTTGACTAAAGCGGCATAACCAATTTGCTCCCCACTGCCTAATAATGCAGCACTCACCTGGGTATCAAAAAGTGCTTCGGGAACAGATTGGTTCAGATAATAAAAAATTTCCATGTCCTGGCGGGCTGAGTGTATGACTTTAGGAATATTTTTATTATACAAAACAGCCATCAAAGGACTTAAATCCTCAATGGCTAAGGGATCAATGATCGCAATTTGCTGGCCATCACAAATTTGTATTAGTGCCAGAATGGGATAATAGGTTGTTTGTCGAACAAATTCGGTATCCAGTGCCAGAAACTCACTTTGTGCAAATTGCTGACAGATTGTTTTCAGACTTTCCTGGTTATTAAT
This sequence comes from Gammaproteobacteria bacterium, assembly GCA_028571885.1. Classification (GTDB taxonomy): domain Bacteria; phylum Pseudomonadota; class Gammaproteobacteria; order GRL18; family GRL18; genus GRL18. The sequence goes on from JAPVVU010000292.1 coordinate 3,490, forward strand.
AAAATGGACTTGCATTTAGGGCCTATTTCTTTTTAAAAAAAACTATTAAAGTCTTCTCTATGAAATTTTTGTAATTTTTGAATGGTGTATTTTAACTTAATTCAAACTTGTAAGATAATTAATTTATTACTAAGTTTAAAATATAGAATGAGTTTATTGTTTTTAGGTTAGCGAAGGGGATGTAATATAATGAATGCATATAAACAAATTTTAGTTGCAGTGGATTTAAGTGGGGATTCTCAGCGGGTTTGCAGGCAGGCATTAGAAGTTGCAAATGGTAATGGCGCCAGTATTTTTCTGCTTCATGTCGTTGAGATTATTTATCAGGTCAGTGTTGCTTCAGAGCCTATGTTTTACCCTGCATTTGAAGACATATCTCAAAATGAAGAAGAGTTGATAAAACTAAGCAAAGCAAAGATGGCTGATTTAATCAGGGGATTACAGACAGGGGAGAATGTCAGGATTGAAAGTGATGTTATTTCAGGCATTCCAAAAGCTGAGATATTACGCATTGCTGAGGAAAAGCAGACCGATCTTATTGTTTGCGGTTCTCATGGCCGAAGTGGATTTGAGCTACTGCTTGGCTCAACTGCTAATGCAATTCTGCACCATGCACCCTGTGATGTGCTTGCTGTGCGAACCAAAAAAAATACAGAATAAGTAATTTCTTATATTTCAAACTCATTGATTTTATGATAAAAATAGCATAAAATGTCGCTTCTAATTTTTTCGAGAATATCTTGTTCTTGCTGAAACCAGTCCAGACCAGAACTGTGACGTTTTTGTGCTTTATGGCTTTGTTCCTGTCCTAAAGTACCAGATTGTCGTGTAAGCATACTCTTAGTATTGTTCCTAAGCTCTTTTTTTAGAGCTATCTTCCTGGATAGGCTATTGGCTGACCTAATAAGCTTTTGGCTTGCAATGATATTTATCTTCCAAAATTTAATGCAGGATAATGTAGAGTAAGAAATAAATATCAACTCTATCTAATTCTCTGGGTAAGTAAA
>JAPVVU010000293.1 GCA_028571885.1 Gammaproteobacteria bacterium
CTTTCAGGGGCTTTACGAGCCATGGATGGCGAGGATGAGCGCTACACGGACGTACTTGCAGCGTCCCCAGAAAGGCTAACCATACCATCCAATCATCCATTTTTAGCACCACATTTCGAGCGCCCCACCATTCTTTTCAAATGACCGCTTCGGTGGTTTTGCTGACAGTTAAAAACATTATTTTTATGCTCCCCCCTCTTCTTATTAAGAAAAGAGAGGCATGACTGCATAGACAATAGCGGATAATAGAAACTTAAAGTGCTTCCAGTTTTCTCATACCTTTAGGTAATAATCTTAGTTCAACTAAAGCAGTAATCAGTGCTGCAAAGAAAGAAGCATCTTCATAAAGCATCTGGTAATATTGAATCTTCATCGTAAGCGCACTGCCAAATATAATGGCGATAAATGCAATCAGCGAGCCAACCGCCAGGGTCGATAAGCCTGTAATGCCCTGGCCTATGGTACATCCCATCGCTAAAACACCACCGAAACCCATTAAGACAGCACCAATAACATGTGTAATAAAATCTTTGAAATTGAAAAACCATTCAATTCTGAAGCTTTTACTAATCAGTGACCAGACAAGTGAGCCTAAAATAACACCCAGAACGGAAACAATTCCGAAGGTCAGCAGCGATGCGTTTAAACCTGAACTGGCATAGCCGACAGTCTGTCCCATCGGATTAACAAAGGTAAAAGATTGAGGTGAGAGCGCTGCACCCTGAGCAGGTTTACCTTCATCTGAATCACTGATCATATCCCAGTTTTCATAATACTCCACCAGCGTGTATTGCTCACCTTCACTCGGAATATCAACTATCATAGAACTGCTCAGATACCAGCCAGCCAAAACAGCCAGACCCACAGCAATACCGGCAAACCAGTGCTCAGGATTAGTACGAAAGCCTTTGCTCTTGACTATATATACCAGCAGAAGAAAAGCAATTATGCCGCCAAGTACAATTCTCGCCCCCATCGGATTATCACTGCTGATAATTGATCCTAAATCCTGTTTTGTATCCAGAGCAATGGCCAAAGGACGAATCCAGTCATAAAACAGGATAGAAAAAAGTGTCTGATCACTGCCGGGGAAAGGTGTTGTCATAAAATAAGCGATAACACCAATAATAAGAAAAACAAAAATTGATTTGATATTACCACCACCAATACGAATCAATGTCTTGTTACCACAGCCGCTGGCCAGCGTCATTCCGATACCAAATAAAAATCCACCAAGCAGGTTTTCAGCCCAAATCAGCTGACTGCCGCGATAAGGAGGGAAACTGCCATCAGGATTGGCCATTCCAGTTAATTCCAGGATCAGCATACCAACAATGGCAACAGCAATAGCTAAAAGCCAGGCACGAAAGCGACTGTAATCACCCATGTTGACCATATCTGAAACAGCCCCCATGGTGCAGAAATTTGTCTTATTAACAACTGCCCCCATTAAGAAAGCCACGCCGAAAACAGACCAGAGCAGTGTTGACTGCGCAGCCGAGAATGATTCAAACAGCATAAATATTTTCCCTCAAACTTAATCACCTGGATAATGACTTTTACGAAATTGAAAATTTCTAAAGTCCTAAGAAATTAGTTATCATTTCTTATCAATTATTTTTACATGCTTACTTTTTGTAATATCAAAAAGTTGTATTATCAAAAAGCAAAAAGCAAAAAATATGCCATTTATGAAATCCCTCTAACTTCCCGCTCCAGCCCTATTTTCTTATCACCATTTATGCAATATGCATCAAATATGTTGCACAATACAACCAATTACTTATATAAGCATTACTACCTTTCAAACATAAATTCCTTTATAATTAGAGTTATTTCCCCAGTTGATCTGGTTCAATAATTCTAATATTTGCCTGTTTTTTCAGTAACCTGAATCCCACTGAAAAGTCAGTAGATTAATAAGGCCCAAAAGATGTTTGAAATGAATTTCGAAACTGCTCGCCATAATATGATTGAGCAACAAATCAGACCATGGAATGTCATTGATCCAGTTGCTCTGGATGCACTTGAAGCCATTCCCAGAGAAAATTTTGTTACTGAAAAGTTGAAAAAATCGGCTTTTTCAGATGTTGAGCTGCCTATTGGCCACAATCAGGTGATGCTCTCTCCTAAAATTGAAGCTAAAATTTTGCAAACTGTTCAGCTACAAAAAACGGATAATGTGCTGGAAATTGGCACTGGCAGTGGTTATATGACTGCACTATTGGCTTACCTTGCAAAGCAAGTCTGCAGTGTGGAAATTCATGAAGAATTAAGCCTGGATGCCCAGGAAAAGCTCAGTGCCGAAGGATTTGAGAACATCAGCTTTATCATTGATGATACATCAGAAGATTCCGAGCACAAGATAGCTCAGCATGGTCCTTATGATGTCATCATATTAACGGGCTCTGTGGCACAACTGCCTGAGCGTTTTAAACAAAACCTTAAAACAGGCGGTCGCTTATTTGCCGTGATTGGAACAGCACCCACTATGGAAGCGACTTTAATCACTCGAGTCTCTGATAACCAGTATTCTTACGAAGCTTTGTTTGAGACTGAAATTCCTGAGCTGGAAAACATGCCAAAAAATGATCAGTTTAAACTATAAGTTTAAATGATAGCTTTCACTCGATCCGCATCAAAAAGTGAAAAGGTAAAAAAGTACGCAGAGAAATAAACAATACGATGGTAATTTATGCTGCAAATTAGCCCACACAGTAAAGACTCTTCTGAGCATAAGGAGAGTGTTACTTTTGAAAACCCTCTTGAATTGCTTTTAAGCTGTCATGAAAAGATACTACACTTTTCTTCAGCTCTGTCTGAGCTGAGCGCAACTTTAAAAAAAGAAGGCTGGAGTGATAATATTACAGCCTCAGCCGATCAGATCCGTCGCTATTTTAACGTTGCCTCACCAGAACATCATTTAGATGAAGAACATCATTTATTTCCTGCCATCATTGCGCTTGATCCTGAGTTGAAAAAAACAGAATCAATTGAAATTATACAATTGCTTAACAGCATGATAAAAGAACACGTTGAGTCAGATGCACTGTGGGAAACATTAGATTCAATGCTTGAAGAAAAGTCACAAGACTATGACACTTTAATAAAACTGAGCAAAAGATTTAAAGCCAGCATGCATGAACATGCCCGTATCGAAAATGAACAAATATTTCCTTATGCAAGAGCACGCATCAGCCCAGATGCTCTAAAACAAATAGGTCTGGCCATTGCCCAGCGCAGAGGCATTAAGCAACTTAATCTTTCCTGAATCTGGATAAAATATCCTCGGACACTGCAACCATCCCTTAAATAAAAATCACCTTCTGATGCGGATGCTAAATAAAGAATGTTCACTATTTCCCCTCATGGGGCCTACTTTTGGCGGAACACTTATTTAGTATGCATAGAGATTAACTTGCCATTTTCAGTTGCTCACATTCTGCCATGACGTCCGGTTGAGCATTTTTAAGGGTGACTAACTCTTCACTGCTTGTCGGGTGAATAGCCATTGTTGCATCAAAATCAGCTTTAGTGGCACCCATGGTAATTGCTACGGCAAATCCCTGAAGCATTTCATCCACGCCATCACCTATCAGATGAATACCAACAACTTTTTCCTCAATGCCAGCACACACTAATTTCATTGCAGTAGTGCTCTTGTGTGCAGAAAGCGCATAACGCATCGGCGTGAAGCTGGTCTGATAGATAGTCACGGCATCAGCAAATACCTGCCGTGCTTTACATTCGCTCATCCCCATTGTCGCAATCGGCGGATGACTAAAAACCACACTGGGGATTTTATCGTAATCCACTTTAGCCTCATGCTGATCATTAAATAATCGAGCTGCCAGTTTACGCCCTGCATCGACTGCCACCGGCGTCAGTGCCGGACGTCCGGTAATATCACCAATGGCATAAATACCGGGTATATTGGTGTTTTCATAGGCATCAACCGGGATAATTCCATTATCCTGAACATCAACTCCAGCAACAGACAGATTGAGTGATTGTGTATTCGCCGCCCGGCCAATCGCCCAGATCACCACATCATAGGTGTTTTTTTGCTCACCATTGACAACTTCAATCCCTTCATCCGTTTGACGCAGCGCAGAGATATTGGCCTGCATGTTTAACTCAACTCCCTGACGAGACATTTCCTCCATCAGGACATTACTCACCATGGGATCAAAGTGAGCCAGCAAACGTTCTTCACGCGCATAAAGACTGACCCTGGATTCCAGAGTATTCATGACACCACTGAGTTCAACACCAATAAAGCCGCCGCCGATCAGAGCAATACGCTGTGGATGTTTTTCCAGCCTAAAAAAATCATCCGAGGTAATACCAAGTTCTGCTCCGGGAATGGGTGGTACCATTGGCTGACCACCCGTTGCTATGACTACATGCTCTGCACTATAGATTTCACCATTGACTTCAATGTGGTGTTTTCCACCACTGGACTCGACAAAGCGA
>JAPVVU010000294.1 GCA_028571885.1 Gammaproteobacteria bacterium
GGTGGAGCTAAGGAGGATCGAACTCCTGACCTCTTCGCTGCCAGCGAAGCGCTCTCCCAGCTGAGCTATAGCCCCGAACAACAGGCGTGTATGATACTGGGATGTGAACGATTTGTCTACATAAATTTGAATTTATTAAGCTTTATCTTGGCGCAATAAACATCACTAAAAAACAAAAAATAACCAGCCCGATAAAATAATAGATAAATTTACGGGGCGTTTTCTTCTGCCAGTCTTTACCATGAAAATGAGTAGGGGCATTGCAGATTGGGCAGCTGCCCGCATCTTCATCTATCTCATTGCCGCAATGGCTGCAATAATGTTTATCCATATCTTTAGATACTTTTTAATTTATGGGGGATGACTTTGAACTTAATCCTTTGAACTTAAGCTTAATCGATGTCTAGTCCTTCGCGATGAATTCTATTCACTTCTTTGAGTAAGTGCAGCATAGGTAATAACTCGGTGTGGTTATTTTCTCTAACAATTGACATATAAGGGAGATCTTCGTCTTTAAATTCATAAGTACCATCAACAAATGACTGATAGAGTTCTTCAACTATTTTTTCTAAAGGCTCAATAAGCAATCCTGAACGGCCCATTTCATCGGGAGCGTATTCAACGGCTTCACGTAAATCAAAAACATCTTCTCTGAGTTCCTTAACCATATTGATGAAATCTTCAGGGGTTTTTATTTTGCGGAGCATTGAACCGCGGGCATTACCAAATGACATAATAAAACTCTTTATACTTTAAATTAATTAATTAATTATATTTTCTGTAAGTATTCACCACGATATATACAAAGGGCTGTGGTTGCTTGTTTTTAAGGCTTTGAACTGTCTGAGCGTAGCGAGTTTTCAAAGTCTTAAAAACGAGTGACCATAGACCTGCAAGGCTTATTACTTGTAAATACACAGAATAATTACTATTTTCTTTAGGTTTAACTATAAATGGTATTAAACCCGCTCAATATCAAGCCTCAATGCTTGATTTTTAATCCTGGATTTTTAACAGCGAGAGTTCCTGTTCAAGTTGTTGGCAGTCCAGCTCCATAAACTGAGTATGGTTAAAGGTAGTAAAGCCGCCACTCACTTCGTACCAGGCAAAACCACTGCTCCAGGGTGCGTCAGGATAAGTGCCCTGATGTTTACGAGGCAGACAATAAATAACGCCGGGCAGATAAATCAGGTTATAACTGATCTGCTGTTGGTGTAAATCTTCAATAAAGAGCCATGCTTCTTCCAGCGCATGAAAAACATTACATTGTACTGGATAGGCTTTATTGCCGCCATTATGCTCCCAGACGGTATGTGTGACTGGAAGGGGATGATCCTTAATAAATAAATGGAAATGCAGATGGTTGATTGAAGAGAATGCACCGTATGAATTATAGGCCATACCAATGCCGGGTAACATATCACCAAGATGATCGGTTATTTGCCAGATGTACTCATGGTAATCTTGAGTGAGATATTGCGCTAGAGAGGCCTCTTTTTCAGGCACTAGAAGAGAGTGAAAGCGGGCAAATGGGAATTTATTGTAAAAAATGTCCAGATGCCTGCCATTCATCATTCCATTCCAATAGCTCTCTTTTTGTAAAAAGGGCTTATTAAAATGAAAGGCATCTGGATCGAAATCAAGGCGTATCCCTTCAATGACATTTTTACTGATGCGGGCAGGTCTCAGGGAACGAATATGATTAAATTGCAGTTCCCATTGTTTAGTTTGGCGAAATTCAGTTTGACTGACCTTATCAATGCCCATCGCCATGAGTTTAAGAAACACTAGAATATCATCTTCAGGCTCTGTTAAAAGTTGACCATCCTGCAGTAAAAAGCGATATTTTTTGACTAATTGTCTGTATTTTTTCAGTAAGGCCTGATGGGTGTAATCATGAACGTGCTGGTCAAAACTGGCATTGGCCAAAACTAAAATAAAAATTCCCAGACCATCATAATCCAGAAGTTTCACCAGTCCTTGTTCAAAAATATGTCGAAATTGTTCTTTTGAGGCAAATAATTCTTTATTCATAATTATATTTCAGACGTTTGTGTTTGCTGGGTATTTTAAAACAAGGTTACTATCCACTAAAAGTTGTGTCAAATCCCAGAAATTAAGAATGTATTAGTATAAATAGAATAAAACTACGTACTTTCCGTAGTTGTTTCATGATATAGATCAATTATACTGGATTTAACTTTACTGATTGGCATAGTTTTTTATTCTTTTTGTTAAAACTCTGAGTCAATTTGAAAGCAATATATCAAGTTAATTAATATATCTAAAAAAGGAACGTTAGAATGAATGCAAGCAAAAAATTATCAGGTGCGGCTATTGCTGCAGCCGCAGCAGCTCTTTTCGCAACTGGTTTCACTGCAACAGCTGTTGCATCACCTGAAGAAGCTACAGTAAAATGCAGTGGTATTAATGCCTGTAAAGGAAGTTCAGCCTGTGCAACTGCTACTAACTCCTGTAAGGGTCAGAATAGCTGTAAAGGCCATGGGTGGATTAAAGCCAGTGCCAAAGAATGTAAGGATAAAGGTGGTAAAGTTCTAGGCAATATGTAAATTAAAATGGCTTTAGTCCTTTGTGGCTGAAGCCGTATTTTAAGAAAAAAGCTTTACATGAATGACGGTTTTTATGGACAATAGTAAAAAATATCAGGGGCTTGGATTTGGCCTTGGTTTAAGAAAAGAACACTATCAAGATGTTATAGACTCTTTTTCTGCTGAAGGTTCTTCACAGGCTGAAGGCTCTTCCCCCGCTAATGGCTCCTCCTCTGCTAATGGCTCTTCCCTCAATATTGACTGGTTTGAAATACTCACTGAAAATTATCTGGTTCCGGGCGGCAAACCCCTTTATTTTTTGCAACAGATTGCAGAACGTTATCCCATGGTCATGCATGGCGTGTCGATGAATATTGGTAACACCGAACCGCTTGATCAGAATTATCTTGAGCAGGTTAAATTGCTCAAAAATCGAATTAATGCCCACTGGCTTTCAGATCACTTATGCTGGACCGGCACTAATGGCACCAATGCGCACGACTTGTTACCTTTGCCCTATACTGAAGAAAGCATTAAGCATGTGGCTGAACGAATCAGTCAGGTTCAGGATTTTCTAGGGTGCCGGATGCTCATTGAAAACGTCTCCAGCTATGTCAGCTACAAGCAATCTGAAATGACAGAATGGGAATTTTTAACTGAACTGGCTGAAAGGGCGGATTGTCTCTTATTGCTGGATATTAATAATATCTATGTTTCATCCGTGAACCATGAGTTTGATCCGCTTGATTATCTCTTGTCAGTGCCCGAGCATCGAGTTCAGCAATTTCATCTGGCAGGGCATAGTGATTATGGCGACTATGTGATTGATACCCATGATATGCCTGTTTGTGATGCTGTCTGGTCACTCTATGCCCAGGCTGTAGAACGTTTTGGTGATGTTACTTTTATGATTGAACGCGATGATAATATTCCACCGCTGAATGAGCTTTTGCAGGAATTGAATCTGGCCAGAAAAATATCGAAAGAAGTACTGCAAAATGGCTATGAGCCAGAACTTGTGCAGCGCTTACAATTGAGCCAGCAAGCAGACTTACGCACTGCCGGATTGCAACAGCAGGGAATGTCAGTATGACTGCTGACAATTTGCAGGCTGATCTTTCCCCATTAAAATCGCTGCAGCAGCAAATGCTGGCCTGGCTGCAGGATGCCGACCCGCAGATCAAGCAATCAGTAACAGGGACAGAAAAAGTATCCGCAGAAACTCGTTTGGATATTTATGCCAACGCCTATCGATTTCGTTTAATTGAAGCATTGCAAGATACTTTTCCTGCATTGCATACATTACTGGGCGATGAAGATTTTTTTAATCTGGGTATTCAATACCTGACTGCCAGGCCTTCGAAACATTTTTCCCTGCGATATTTTGGGCATCAGATGAGTGCTTTCTTAAAAACAGCGGGAGACTATAAAGAGCAGCCGATTCTATCTGAAATGGCTGAATTTGAGTGGTTATTAAGAGATGCTTTTGATGCCGCTGATAGTAGTACCCTGAACATGGAAGCATTACAACAAATTGACCCGCAGTTATGGCCTGAATTAAGATTTGCTTTTCACCCGGCAGTCAATCGTGTTGATTTGAGCTTTAATACTCCTCAATTATGGCAGGCTATTGATCAGGAAGAGCCGCCAATTGATATAGTTAAAAATGACTATCCTATTGCCTGGTGCATCTGGCGTAAAGATTTACGAACCTTGTATCGATCGATGGATGTAGATGAAGCCTGGGCGATGGATGCGATGTTATCAGGTCATAGTTTTAGCGAAATCTGCAGCGGTGTCTGTGAATGGGTTGATGAACAGCATGCTGCGGCTAGAGTGGCTGGTTTTATCCAGAACTGGGTTAATGAGGGCTTGATTCAAGAAGTAAAAACCTAAAAGGGTGCGCGTTCA
>JAPVVU010000295.1 GCA_028571885.1 Gammaproteobacteria bacterium
AAAGATAATTGAAAACACCTAAATAAGTGTTCCTCCAAAAGTAGGCCCCATGAGGGGAAATAGTGAGCATTCATTATTTAATGATCCGCATCAGAACCTGGTGTTTATTATTGTGCTCGGACTGCGTCAAATCGCCCAATAATAAACACCAGGTTCTAATGCTCATTGTTCACTGTTTCCCCTCATGGGGCCTACTTTTGGTGGAACACTTATTTAGGTGTTTTCAATTATCTTTTCATCAGGTACCGATGGCCATACTGTAATGACTGAATTGACCAATGTGCCAAGGGGAATAGCAAAGAATACCCCCCAAAAACCCCACAAACCGCCAAAAAATAAGATCGCCACAATAATTGCTACGGGGTGAATATTAACCACTTCTGAAAAGAGTAATGGCACAACAACATTGCCGTCCAGAGCCTGAATAATACCATAAGCAAGCATTAACCAGGCAAAGTCAGCTGACCAGCCCCACTGGAAGAAGGCTATTATTGCCACAGGAATCGTGACCACAGTTGCACCAATATAGGGGACCACCACAGACAGGCCAACCAGAATTGATATCAACAGCGCATATTTAAGTCCAAGAAGTGTGAAGGTAACAAAACAGGCCACTGAAATAATCGTGATTTCCCAGAATTTACCTCTGACATAGTTGCCAATCTGCTGATCCATCTCTCGCCAGACTTGAGTAGAAAGTTGAGTATTCTTAGGAAAGAACCTCATAAACCAGCCCAGAATAACGTCTTTATCTTTTAAAAAGAAAAACACCAGTAAAGGAGCCAAAATCAAATAAATCATGATGGTAATACTGCTTTGAATTGAACTCAGAGAAAATGTTAAAACATGCTTGCCCATTGAAGTCACTTCGGACTGAATGAGCGCAAAAAGCTGCAGGACAGCATCTTCAGAGATAAAACTATAATTTGAAGGCAGCTGTAAAATAAGTTGTCGTCCGCGTTCAATATAGTGGGGAGTGTCGGTGATTAAATCCGTGATCTGCACCCACAAAAGAGGAGTAATAACAAACAGGGTGACCATTAACGCCGTTAAAAATCCCACAAAAACAAAAATCACTGAAAGCAGCCGGCGTTTAATCCGCCGATCCAGTAAAACCACGAGTCCTTCCAGCAGATAGGCAATGACAATGGCGGCAAAAACAGGTGCCAGGGTATCATTAAAACCAATAACAATAGCGAAGGAAAGTACTAAAAAAACTACAAGGAAAATCACCTGCGGATCAGAAAAATGTCTCTGAAACCAACGGTTAAACAATTCTATCATCTGTCGGTCTCTGCCCTGTCAGGTTCACTATCAGGTTCACATTGTTGACAAAAATCGACGTAACGAACGTTAAATAGTACTTCCAGCTCATCAATCACATCTTCTGCCTGACGTCCCTTAAGAATATGCTCAGACATTAATGCCGCTGTTTCATTAAGCATGCTGTTTTTTTTAAGCATGGGAAAAGTGGCTGATAAGCGCTTAATAGCAGCGACCACTCTTTCTTCTTCCGGCCGGGGGATATCCATTGGCTTAACAGCAACGATAAGTCGGCCGTCCTGCTTTGCTTTTTCCAGCAAAAACTCGGCAAAAGACATAATGCTGCTCTGATCATTTTTATCCAGATCAGAAAAAATATTCAGCAAATTTGATTCAGTTTTATTCATTTTTTCAAACTAATACTTTATTGAGTTCCGAAGAAATAAGGATAATGAGCCGGGAACAATTACATTCCAGCCTTTAAGCGCTCCATTATATCACCTTTTGCCTGTTTCAAGATCGAATCCCGGTCAAGAGTATCTAAAATTGAACGAACAGCCTCTTTTGCTCCCCCCTCGCCCCATGATTTCCCCTGTCGGAGGTATTGCTGAGCTGCTTTGCCGACCACCAGAGTGCTATAGTAAGCAACAGCACCTTGTGCTGTTGCCGTAAGTACTGTCGATAATCCACCCGTACCTAACTTCAGGGCGCTGGATATAAAATGAATACCCCATATAGTCCCCAATAAAAGAACCATCTGCCCGGCAATAGTCTTGATCAGTTCACCTGCTTCTGATTTGGTCAGAGGAAAACCATATAATTTCGAAAGATGTACCACGAGTGTCACATCAATAATAGCTGCTGCCATCAAATCGGCAACAGGCACTGGATTGATAGCCACAGCAATACCTTTAGAAACACAATAGGTATGAATTAGTTTATCAGCAACATCTTTTCGTACTGCCATAATTCGTTCACTGACCTGATCAGATAAATCGCCGGCAAACAAGCTGGCATTAATCGCTGCCAGCGTCTTGCCTTCACCTTTTACAATAGACCACAGACAGTTCTTAAGTTGAGAAACATCAGGGGGAAATTCTTTACTGGTTTCAGTTTCATTGCCTTGATCATCAACCATAATATAGTGTTTTTCTGTTGTTCTGGAAGAGGCCGCAATAATATTCCCTGCAGCAACCAGGCCTTTGACACGCTGTGTTAAATTTTCCAGAAGTGTTTGCTGCTCTTTTTTTGTATAACGATCTATTTTATTCAGTACCAGAACAACAGGTCTGGATTCAGACACAACCTGCTTCAGTGCCTGATATTCGCTATCAGTCATATCACTATCAAGCACAAATAAAATAATATCAGAACGTGATGCCACTTCATGTGCCATTTTGGCTCGCTGCTCGCCCTCTATTTCATTGATTCCAGGTGTATCAATAAAATAAACACCCCCTTCTTCATATTCATGCCAGTTCGCGAAGGTACTTTTTCTGGTTTCACCATGTAAAGGGCTGGTAGAAAATTGCTCCTGACCAATTAACGCATTGAGCAGTGAGGATTTACCCACACTGACACGTCCAAGCACGGAGATATGTATGTGTTCATGTTCGATTTTTTCCAGCATCTGTTCTACTTGCTGGAAGTCGTCACTTAATGAATCGCGCACCTGCGCAGGCACCCGTTTGTCCTGCAATAAATAATTTAAACTTTCTTTGGCAATGGACAGATGATCATCACCCGCTCTCTCAGGAGAAGCGTTTTCAGGGCTTATTTTATTTTCCTGTTCATTCTTTTGTTTATTCTTTTGTTTATTCTCTTGTTTACTAAAGTCAGAGTTTTGACCAGACTGCCTGTCAACAATTTTATGATAAGCTTTATCTATCGCTATTGCGGAGTTTGAGGACCAGCTTGACAAAATCTTTTGTGCGCGATTCAATATTTTCACCCAGTTGCTCCTTATACAAATCACTGACTAATGTGGGTGATAACTCCCCGGTTACTTCCAGGGTTCTGGCCAGTGAATGACCAAGAGTATCAAAAATCATCCCGTAGGCTACGGCATGCATTAATCCGCCGGAAACAGTGCCTATACCAGGAAATGCTTTGAGACCATTTCCTGCTATGGCTAATAATAGCGGCAGGGTTTTATCCATCCGTGATTGTATCAGTTCAATTAACTTATTGGCATCAATATCCGTTGCGCTGACATCATAGAGTTTGCATAAATCCTTTATCATCTGAATACCCAGATAACCCTGCACTAGAATATCCGTACCCGGGCTGATGGTAGCCATAGAAGCCACTACTGCCTTTTTTGTGTAACTGGAGACTAATCTTCGACTCTGGGAATGCTTAAAACGAGCTTCCACATCATCCAGTTTGTTATTCACCATACTGGACACTGACAGTTCCCTCAACTGCTCCAGCTGATCAATACCAATAGTTTTCATTATCTTCAGCAACTGCTCCTGCAGACACTTTACCTCAGGCTGAATGGGACGTTGTACCCGCTCTTCATCACCATCAGCTGTCAGGCGAATAAAGTCACGCATTCCGCCGGCAGAAATAGTCAAAACACTGGTATCTGAGCCAATAGACTGAATACGCTGCTTTATTCTGTCAATAATAAGCTGCAGTTCCTCAGCACTATAACGATCAGCCTTGTTAACAGCAATAATACACGGTTTTTTTAGCAGCAATATGCGCTTTAATTCATTGAACTGGCTCGCAGTCAGATCGCCGTCGCAAAGGTAAACCGCAATATGCGCACGTCGAACCTCCTCTGTTGCTAGAATGTCCAGTTCAGAAAATTGCTCATTTAAGCCAGGCATATCCGTTAAAACGGCATGCCAGACGACGCCATTATTTTCAAAGTCCCAATGATAATGGATAACTTCACGCGTTGTGCCCCCCATAACACCAATCTCAATGTTATAAGCGTCAACACTCTGTTGCTGAGAACTCTGCTGCTGAGCATTAGCTGACTGGGTGTCATGAGCAATTAACGCCTTAATAACCGAACTTTTGCCACTACTGATATCACCAAATAAGGCAATATAAAATATCTGCTCAGATTTTCTTTGAGCATAATCCTGCAGCTCAGCATGTATTGAAAGTAATTCGGGGGAAAGTTTAAAATCAGCTGGCTTTTCTGCACTAAACTTTTCTGCGC
>JAPVVU010000296.1 GCA_028571885.1 Gammaproteobacteria bacterium
GGTTCTTCCATATACCAGGGTTCATTTGCTTGAGTTTGCTGTTGCTCATTCACAGCTGCAGACTTATTATTTTCTTCACTCATAGTCACTTTCTCCATTAGCTTAACTTTTGCATTAATATTGCAATGTTTTAATTAGAATTCTGTTGTCGCCCAAGCCGTTCCAGCAACTCCTGCTCAAGTGTTTTTTTAAGATCAGTCAGCTCATTAATTAGTGAGGACGACGTAGTTGTATGACTATTTACTTCGGAAACAACATTATTCATAGCATCTATAATTTCTTCATAGTCTTCACATAATTCACAAACCACAGAGTCTTGGGCACACAGCTCGATAATCTGTTGCCTTTTTTCAGGAAATGACTTGATAATGCTGGGGTTAGAGAGTAAATTCATATTCAGTAATTTACTCTCTTCATTTTTGGAAAAACAGTAACTTACCGTAAGTAACAATAGGTTACATGGTTTGTAAAATAGGCCGAAATCAATAAGATACATAGACGATAAATAATTTAACCCCAATGACAGTAGCAGAAAAGCATAAAGACAATCCTCCTTCTAACGAGCAGGTTCAACAGCAACTTAGTCTTATCTTATCCAGTCCACTCTTCACTAAAGCACAAAAACTAAGCAATTTTCTTGAATATATTGTGACAGAAACTTTGGGCGGCCGTGCCGGACGTATTAAAGGGTTTACCATTGGCAGTGAAGTTTTTGGTCGCAATGAATCCCATGAAGCCGATTCAAGTACTATTGTCAGGGTTGAAGCGGGTCGATTAAGACGTCGCCTAATGGATTATTATCGTGATGAAGGACAAAATGCAGCGGTTTATATCAAAATTCCTAAAGGAACCTATGTCCCAATTTTTGAATTGACTGAACATAATACCCTGGATACTAGTAGTACGAATGAAACATTCACTCCCACAACAGCCAGTATTGGGAAAACAAGAAAAAACAAACAACTCATTATTTCATTATTAATTCTCTTTGCTGTATTCACATCTTTATGGATATTCTATTCAAGCTCTATTGAAGAAAAAGAAGCAACCGACAATTACATTAGCCAGTATGATTTAAATATTTCTGGCAATCCCTCAATTATGGTTTTTCCTTTTGAAAATGATATTAAAGGTTCATCTGGTGACTTGATTGCCAAAGGGATTACTGAAGATATTATTACCGACCTGTCCAGCTTATCTAATGTTGATGTTATCGCACTCTCATCCGTTTTATCTTTGCATGAAACAATGAGTGATTATCGGAGTATTGCAAAAAAACTGGGTGTTAAATACATCCTCCATGGTAGTCTTCGCAGTGATGGAAAGTCTGATACCACTCGTATTTCAGCACAATTGTATGATAATAAAAGTGGCCGCCAATTATGGGCACAGCGTTTCGACCGAAAAATAACAAATTCACTGAAAGTTCAAGATGAACTGGCCACTATTATTGTTCAGAGTATGTCTGGACTTCTCACAGACATTACCTTTCAGAATAATAAGAACCAGCATTTAACTAACAGAGAGACGTATGAACTGTACAAACAAGCAATGAGTCTGGTTAATCCTCCTGCCGATCCATGGCGACTCATTGCTGCTCGTCGTGCTTTCGAACGAGTCATTGAACTCGATCCAGACTGGGCAGGCGGCTATGCAGGCAGTGCTTATACCTATGCATTTCATGTTTGGTGGGGACACTCAAAGCAGCCTGAAAAAGATCGTCTTCATGCTATTGAACTCGCTAATCAGGCTTTGGAGCTTGATCAATCATTTGGTCTGGCATTAAGTGCTCTGGCCTTTGCCCATCTTTCACAGAGAGATTTTGATAAAGCATTATCTTATTCGAGTCATGCCATAAAATATCAACCCAGTGATCCCTACCTTTTGGCTTATCATGCATTCATACTGACTGCCAATGGCAATGCTGAAACAGGATTACCTTTCGCACAACGTGCATTACGTATTAATCCCGCTTATCCTCGTACACCATTTCTAAACATACTTGGCATGATTAATTTTCATGCCGGCAAGCATGCCAGGGCACTGGAACTCTTACAACGTAATATTGAACGTGGAGGTCCTAATGGCCCTGGTACCCAAGTCTATCTTGCTGCCAGTCTGGCATCACTCGGCAGGCTCAATGAAGCAAAAAATATCTATAACTTAATCAATTTGCAAAAAGGTGAATTCAATTACATGAAGTGGTTAAATCACAGCTTTAAACGAGAGGAAGACGTTAATAAAATTTTAGATGAATTTCAAAAATTAGTTATAAATAAAAAGTCTGCTGATTAAATTTACATTCTTAGACAAGCATAAAAATAATAAACGAATGATTTAATTACTAGTGCTTTATCCTAAAGGATAAGTATTTTTCAAAATTAAAATTTCTAAAGTACTAATCGCTGGGATAACTACTTTTCGAAATTAAAATTTCTAAAGTACTAATCACTCAAATGAATAATAATCGTTCTCTGCCCTCTCTGCTTTCTGTGCTCCCACAGATAAAGTCCCTGCCATGTCCCTAATGCCAGTTTATTTTGCATAACTGGAATTGCAATAGATGTTGCCGTAATAGCTGATTTAATATGGGCAGGCATATCATCAGCACCTTCAAAAGTATGTGTATAGAGTCTGTCATTTTCAGGGACCAGTCGATTCAGCCAATTTTCCAAATCATGTCGTGCAGAAGGATCAGCATTTTCCTGAATAATTAAACTTGCAGAGGTATGTTGAACAAATACAGTACACAAACCTTCATTCACACTGAAGCGACTAATGACATGATTAACCTGTTCTGTTATTTCATGTAAACCTTGTGCTGACACCCCTATTTTTATCGCTTCAATCACATTTTTTACCTTTTTCAGCTCTTATTAAGAGAAATAATCAAATAAATGCTATTTTTTTGATTATTTTGCAATTTTTCTCACAAAATAACTATACATATCTTATATCAATGATTATGCTTACATCATAGACTAATATTTAGCCTATTTCATTTAAGACTATGCTATAAGGATTTAGAAGTTCTTAAATTAAAATCAACTTACCGGAGTCCATCATGGCCGTAAAAAAGAAAGCTGCAAGCAAAAAAAAAGTTGCCAGTAAAAAGAAAGTTGTGACCAAAAAAGCTGCTGTTAAAAAAGCTGTTGTAAAGAAATCTGTCGTTAAAAAAAGTGCCGCTAAAAAAGCAGTCGCAAAAAAGACTGTCGTTAAGAAAAAGGCACCTGTGAAAAAATCTGCACCAGCTGCTAAAAAAGCAAAAACAACTGCAATTCAAAACAAAATGACCAAATCTCAAATTTTGACTGAAATTGCAGAGAACACAGAAATAAGCAAAAAAGATGTTGCCACTGTTCTGGCTGAATTAGATTTATTAATTGAGCGTCACATCAAAAAACGTGCTTGCGGCGAATTTTTACTGCCAGGTTTATTGAAAATTGTTACTGTTAAAAAACCTGCGGTCAAAGCAAGAAAAGGCGTTAATCCCTTCACTGGTGAAGAGATGATGTTTAAAGCGAAAAAAGCAACAACTGTAGTTAAAGTCAGAGCCCTTAAAAAGTTAAAAGAAATGGCTATTTAGCGCGAGTGAAAGACTTAAGCCTCAGCTCAATACTTGAAACAATGTTTAAGATATTGAGCTGAAGTTTTTTTCTCTATTGGTCTTTCCAAACACCCTCCCTCTCAAGCCAGCCAATTATTTTTTTCATTTTTTATTGTATTTCCCAGTTTCTTTGTCTACATTTTATTTCAATGGTGAAATTTTTAATTTACTCACCTGATTTATTTAGGTTGCAATGCTCGTACCCTGTAAATCATTCATATGGGAGATTTAGAATGCCTTCTAATTATCAAGAACTAGAAATAAAACCACTTCAAGTCGCAGCAACTTTGTGTGAGCCGGATTATTACCCTCAAGGGACTGTTAGCCTGGAAGATTCGGCAATTAAAGTGATGACTGACTTAACAAAAGTAGCGGCAGTCACAATCTCACCTTCTTGTGATCTGGAAGAAGCAACTGACCGGATGCTGAAAATGAAGGTTAAATTATTATTTGTCACTGACGCGAAAAATCAGATTATTGGTTTGATCACTTATAGTGATTTACAGGGTGAAAGACCAATACAATTTCAGCAGGCTAACGGAGTGTCAAGAGGAGAAATTTGTGTCCTGGACATTATGACGGGTATTGAAACAATTGATGTCATTAAATGGACTGTCGTTGAAAGTGCCCGTGTTGGTGATATTGTCATGACCATGAGAAAACTTTACCGCCAGCATGCACTGGTTCTAGAACAACCTGCTGATGATGTCTTTCAGATCCGTGGTATTTTTTCCACCACTGTGTTAAGCAAGTCACTGGGAATAAAGATTGAAACCACAGAAGTTGCCCAGACATTTGCCGAATTTGAGCGTCTTCTGGGGTATAGTACATA
>JAPVVU010000297.1 GCA_028571885.1 Gammaproteobacteria bacterium
CCCGGTTAATTTAAACTCTTTTAACTCAAACTCTTTTAATTCAAACTCTTTTAACTCAAATAATGGCAACTCAAATCAGGTAGACTATGACCTGCCGCCAATTGATGCCTATGGTCAGGAAAATTTCAATGAGCCTTCAGATGTTCCGTCATTTGATTCAATTAGTTCAATTGATAGCGGCCATGATGTCTCCCTGAGAGGAGAATTGAATATTGGAAATTCATCTAAAAATCATCACGCAGTCTTAGTTGAGGAAAAAAAGCCATTAGCTGAGAATAAAGCCCCTTTAGCTGAGAATAAAGCACCTTTAGCTGAGAAAAAAACACCATTAGATGAAAAAAAAGTAGCCTTAGCTGAAAAAAAGGCAGACTTAGCTGAAGTTGTGCCACTATTTAAAACAGATACTCATGAAAAGATTCCCTGTGGTGAACAGGATGGCAATGAGTTGGCTGATTACTGGCATGAGCTTATTAATCGTTCAGAATTGAATGGTCTGGAGCAGCAGCTAGCCAAACACAGTGCTCTGGTGAATAAGGCAGAACAAAATGGTGTTCAGTTCTTTGAATTATTACTGGATTCGGTGCATAAACATTTACTCAGTGATAAAATTAAAACACGTTTGATTGAGACCTTGCAAAATCTGCTTGGGTGCACTCTCAAACTGGATATTAAAGAATGTCAGGTAGCGCAAAAAGAACAATTAAATACGCCAAGACGCCGTGAAATACACGATGCCGAGGTTTTACAGCAGCAAGCGGTGGAATCAATTTATTCTGATCCCAAAGTGAAAATGATCGTCAACGCCTTCTCCGCGAAGGTACGTAAAGAATCGATAAAACCAGTTTAACACCATTGAGAGGAAATAATATGAAAGGTGGTTTAGGCGGCTTAATGAAACAAGCCCAGAAAATGCAGGAAGATATGCAAAAAACTCAGGCCGAACTGGCCAATATGGAAGTAAGCGGTCAAGCAGGCGGCGGTATGGTTTCTGTGGTAATGACCGGACGTCATGATATTCGTCGAGTAAGTATTGATGACAGTGTTATGGATGATAAAGAAATGCTCGAAGATCTGGTTGCTGCTGCTGTTAATGATGCAGTACGTCAGGTTGAAAAAGAATCAAAAAACAGAATGTCAGGCATGACGGATGGTTTGAATCTACCTCCAGGTTTTAAACTCCCTTTCTAGTTTTAAACTCTTATTTTAAGCGTTTTTTAACTTATG
Source organism: Gammaproteobacteria bacterium (assembly GCA_028571885.1). Taxonomy (GTDB): domain Bacteria; phylum Pseudomonadota; class Gammaproteobacteria; order GRL18; family GRL18; genus GRL18. The sequence continues at coordinate 1,225 of JAPVVU010000297.1, forward strand.
TTAACTCATTTTAACTTATTTTAAGAACAATCATTCTGTTTTTTGCAGAATGATTCGCTCATAAAAATATTTTATCCTGCTTACCTGGACAATTGCGATATGGCCCATTCACCACTGATTAAGCAGCTAATTGACAGTTTGCAATGTTTGCCGGGAGTTGGGGCTAAATCTGCACAACGTATGGCATATCATCTTCTTGAACGAGATAGAAGGGGGGCGAGAAAACTGTCTCATGCCTTAACTCAGGCTTCAGAACAGGTAGGCCACTGTCAAAGTTGTCGAATTTTAACAGAATATGAACTCTGTGATATCTGTCAGTCACCAAAACGTAACCGGCAGATACTTTGTGTGGTTGAAACTCCCTCTGATGTTTATGCCATTGAACAGTCAGGTTCCTTTAATGGTACCTATTTTGTTCTAATGGGGCATTTATCACCGCTTGATGGCATAGGACCACAGGAATTACATCTGGATAGACTTAAGCAGCGAGTTGAAAGCGAAGATATAGAGGAAGTGATTCTGGCGACCAATGCAACAGTAGAAGGCGAAGCAACGGCACACTACCTGGTTGAAATGCTTAAACCTCTAACCCATAAGGTCAGTCGTATTGCCCACGGTGTGCCTTTGGGCGGTGAATTAGAATATATTGATGGTTCCACTTTAGGACATGCTTTTAATGGACGTCAGGAATATTAGGCATAGCATTCAGTGCTAAGAGTTTGCTGTTTAGAAAAATTTAAAGCGTGTAGTGAGTGTCCATTTATTCTTTATGGATGAGAATTAACTAATAGTTTTCAGCTGCTTATCAAAGAGAGAAGCAATTTTTTTCATTTCATCGAAATCTTCTATTGCCATGGCCTGGGCGGAGCCTTCAGCTGGTAAAGAGCCATCAGCGGATTCCTGCAGATGTTTGTCCATATAAAATAAACCAATGGGCTTTCCTTTAACATGAACTGATTTGGCAATAAATTCCTGAACATCCAGCATATCCTGCATGGCTGGATTAATAATAGGGGCAAATTTCTGGTAGTTGAGTTGATTAATAAAAATGGTTTGGGGTTTCACCAATAGTTTAGAAAATAAATTGGCGGGCTGCATATTAAGCACAGTATCAGTTAATTTTTTATCCCTGCAGCCTTTCAAACTACGAAACTGGAGGTGTTTTTTGTTTTTGCTCAGCATCATAAAGCCGACCCGGGTAAAAACTTTAGTTTCAAAAAGTGCATCCATCGTTATTTTTATCAGGCTGGGGAAATCATTCGCTGCGTTAATCAAATTAACACTGGGGATTTTATCCTGTTTCGGTTTTGAACTGACAGGAGGGGAAGGCTGAACTGCTGCTTTAGCTTCTTTTACAGGCGGCTTTTTCTTTTCTTCAATCGGGATGACTTGTGTATAGGGAACCTTTCCAGGTAATAATGCCAGATAGCTGCAAGCGGCTTGAACAGGGAAAAATTCACTGGCATTATAGGCCATATAAATCACAGTAGTATGAATTTCCTTAGCGATACGCGCTTCGCTATAGTACAGGTTATCAGAGCAAAGACTGATATGTTCATACATGTCATCATAGTACCAGCCCTGTTCAGCAATGATACTGCATTTTTCAGCGAGATACATACATTTGACTGCTTTGGATGCTGTTTCCAGATCTTGCATTTCCTGGCGCTGCAAAAAAAGATGAGGTATTTTCCAATGATGGGTTAATGCTTCAGCCAGTTCATGATAACTAAAGCCAAAAATCTCACGTTGTGCCTTTTCGTAATTGATCTTTTTTCGAAAAACTAATAGTTCAACTTTTTGAGCTTTAATCGGCTCAAGATGCCAGCAAACGAGCTCTGAAATAGGAGAAACTAATGTACTGGTATAAATCTCATCCACAGAAGAGTCATTGATGAGATGAGCAAAATTCTGTGCCTGGTAAGCTGCGTGCACGCCGCGGTGCTGCAGTCGGGCAATTTTATCGGCAATTTTTATGTTTTTAACACTATGGAGTGATGTAATATTACTAATAAAATTTTCTAATCGTTCCATGCCCAAAAACATTGCAGCATGTTCGACCTGACTGATTTCTTTGTCAGAGTCTTTAATAATTTCCCGGTTAGCATAAGCTAGAAGATTGATCATACAGGCTGGATCAAATTGCAGAATATTGTCCAGATGACGATAGTTAAAACTGGGTTTTTCTAATGCTGTCTTAAGGGCCTGAAGGGTATTTGGTAAAACAGGAAGAGCTGCAATGTCTGCTTTATGAATAAAGTTGCTTAATTGACGATTTTCAGGCATAAAATTTCTAGTATAAAAGCTCTAAACAATAAAAATAATTGGTTAACATATCAATAACTATAGCAAAAAAAAATAACTTTTGTTGTTGGATTTGAAAAAAATTTGATTTACACGATTTATGGGTGCAATATATTATATGAGCTATTGTTAGCTTATAAGAGACAGATTATAAAAAATAGAATACCATTCTTTAAACATATAAAAATGGCATTAAATATGAAAAATCAGACCCTTAAATTAACAGCATTTTATTTTACCCTGACAGTTTCTATGCAAGCTGCAGCGGTGCAAAATGTTTATGAATATCAAAACAGTGAGGGCGTGACTGAGTTTACGGATGAAGTCAAGGCAGATAAAGTCCCTGAAAAACAGTTTCAAATAAAAAAAATGACACCGGAAGAAGAAGCACAAAGCAAACAAAAGCTTGAGAAAATCATGGAGAAAGATAAAGAACTGGATAAGCGTCTGGCTCGTGAACGCCAGCTTGAAAATGAGCGTAAGCTTCGATCCCAGGAGCAGCGAGCCCAGGAAAAGAAATCTCAACAACAGCAGCCAGATGAAGATTATGACCGGTATTCTCGCAGAAGATACGGCGTGCCGACTTATCCAAGAAGACCGATATCGAAACCACAGCCAACACCACTGCCAATACGCAGATAAATTTTTTTTCACTAAGTTTGTGTGCTTTTATCCCCACCAAAACGCGCCACAATTTTATCTGCCACGCGAAACGAATTGGCGTAAATAGTCCAGGTGTGGGGAACACTACCGCCTGTGGGCATAAAACTGCCATCGGTTACATATAAATTTTCAACATCATGTGCCTGACAATCCGGATTGAGCACTGATGTTTTTGGATCGTTGCCAAACCGGCAGCTTCCGGCAACCAGGTTGGTTGGGGGAACGCCTGATGCAAAGGATAA
>JAPVVU010000298.1 GCA_028571885.1 Gammaproteobacteria bacterium
ATTAATATTTCCTTAAGGTACGATCAATATTATCCCCATCCAGCAATTCTTGAATTTGAAGGTGATAATTATGAGCAAAAATATTCAATATACTAAAGTTTTTTTCAAATACTTACTCCCGGTGGCGTTGCTGGGAGCAATTTCGAATGCTTCGGCATACGAATTAATTGATCTTGGTGCAAACGTGGTGCCCAATGCAATTAATAATATCGGCGTGGTTGCAGGTTCCAGTAATACGGATCAGTATCCGGCTACTGCATTTCGCTGGTCCTCGGACAAAGGCTTTGAACTTATAAAGGGCGGCACCAGTGCCAATGCAGTGAATGATAATGAACAAATTGCCGGCAGTACGATTGATGGTGCTTTTATCGTGGATGGCAATTATCGTGACTGGAGTGACTACGGAGCGTTTGGCAACAACCAGATGGGTGAAGTCGCCGGGTATAAAGTGGGTGTGAATCCGTATCAGCCAAGATCGCTGCCTTATAATCCCGCTATATTTGATGGCAAAAAGTGGAATGTCTTTGATATTGCAAGACTCTACTCGCGAGGAACAAGAGAAGGTGTCTATGCAGATAGATTTATTCTCAATGCTATCAATGATGATGGTTTAACCGTTGGCTATAAATATCGCTATGGTTTAGCAGGAACTGCAGCTATTTTGATTAACACAAATGCACCCGTGAATGATTTTACCGACGTAGTCTATCTGTCTACTCCCTATGGCGGGCGTGCTGTTGATATCAACAATTCCAATATGATCGTGGGTACTACCGGCAGTAATTCAAGTACGAGCGAATATTCCTACGCATTTCTTTATAACTATGACGGAAATACACTAATCAATCTGGGTACTCTGCCGGTTAATGATACTGAGTTTGGTTTGACCAGCAATGCTTACGATATTAACGAACTGAATCAGGTGGTCGGTAAATCCTGGCTGGTAACGGCTAACACCAGCCTTAACGACCCGGCAAAATACCATGCTTTTATTTGGGAACCGGCAGCGGATGGTTCTCTGGAAAACGGCGTAATGACTGATTTGAATAATCTGATCCAGTTGCCGGTGGGCTGGATTTTAACCCGTGCCACGGCCATCAATGAAAATGGTGATATCGCGGGGGTCGGATTATTTGAAGGCATTGAACATGGTTTTGTGCTGAGTAATGGCACCATATCAGGACCGCCGCCTGCACAAAATCAACCGCCTGTGGCAGAGGCCAGTGCTGATGTGTATTCAGGTAAGGCACCGCTGGTGGTCACCTTTGATTCATCAGGCTCCACCGATCCCGATGGAACAATTGATGGCTACTCCTGGGAGATTGAGGGCGGTTTCAGCACTGAGCCAAATCCTGTACATACCTTTACCGAACCCGGCAGCTATCTGGTGACTCTGACAGTAACTGATAACGATGGTATGCAGGCATCAAGCACTATAACCATCACTGTAAGAAAAGGAAGGCGTAAGTAATTAGCCACACCGAGAATGACCGGAGCGCGGCAGGCTCCGGTCAGGTGGGTTCAAGCGATAGCAACACATGCATTAAATCTATCTGAGGATATCTGTATGGTCAAATACAGACTTTTACAGATTAACCAACTTATACTTTCATTTTATAGTAATGGCTTTCTTTTACTGAGTGAATGTAACGAGTATACAAATTAATAACAATGACCAGGCGATTAGTGACATCTGCCGTCATTCGAGTGTTGCCAACTAAAATATCTTCCAGAAATTCAATGACTGTTGTTGAAAATCGTTTTAAATGATTGGCCTGCATCATTTCCGAGAGTATTTTAATAAAGTGTATTGATGATTTAAACTGAATCAGATTATCCAGTTCATTGGATGTATCATTTATTGCGGGTGTCTGGCTTGCCAGAGTAGACATTATCTCTTCAAACTCCAGGATAAAAATATCAATTTTTTCATCACTCTTAATTTTTTCAAAATCAAGAGACAACATTTCGTCGGTTAAATTTTCTGCTTGAGTCGCCTCAAAAAACGAATCAATTTTGGAATGGCGGGTTTTTTCATTAACAAATCTGATTTCATCCATAGAATCAAGCAAATCCATTTCTATTGGGTTTGTATTTATATTTTCTATGGGCTGTTCTGTCTCTTCAATAAAGCCAAAATGGCTGGAAGATATATCATTTTCAAACGCAGCTTCTAAGATATTTTTATTTTTTCGTTTAGTTGTTTTCTTGTCCTGGCTGATAAATTGATTAATTTCAACTTGATTTGTAACAATATCGCCAGAAAAAACATCTCTGTCTTTTTCATCATCCTGAGTCGTATGCGTTGTGAATTGAACTTCATTATTAGGGTTGGAGTCTTCAACTATAGGAGGTAAAGAGCCTTCAGCTGTGAATAAAGAGTCTTTATCTGCAGTTGAAGATTCTCTAATGAGCGGTGAAAGGTTTTTATTGAATAACGCCTTGTCAGTATCTGAGCAATATTTTTTTATTAATGCCTCATTTGATGTTTTTGTATATTTATCTTCAGAAAATCCAGCACTTTCAATATTGGATTTGGACGTTTGAATTGCCAGAATATCAGTCTCCTGCCGTCTCAATAACCAAACCAGGAAAATAAACAGAAACAGCCCGAGAAAAACAGCTATCATTTTGGGATGAGTCAATTGTTTAGGCGTGCTGCTGTCCAAAGATGATGTTGTTAAATTATGCTGCAGCCAGGTAATGGCTTCAGTAATACCTCGAAGTGCCTGCTTATAGATTAATTTAAACTGTATCTGAGTAAAATAATCTAATAACTCATTATTAATGTTTTGTTGTTCCAGTTGGCTATTAGAGACATTTATTACTGATTCTTCTCTGCTGACTTTTGTTGCAGTTTCTGCCACAGTTTCATGGCTTGGTGAGATTAATCCACTTTTAATTTCAAAAACTTCTGATTTGTCTTCAGTTTTGACAATGACATCTTGAATAACTATTTCACTACTTTCAGCGGTCACATCATCAACTTTTTTCCAAGATTCCCAGTGCTTTAAAAAAAGAGTAAAAGCTTCAGGTTTTGTCAGTTTTAGTATTTGTTTTACGTCAGGAATTTTCAGTGTCGCTCCAGTTAGGAGACCATTTATATTATGCTCTCTAAAAGCATCTGGATTTGTTTCAAATAAAGCAACAGCCATTTGGGGTACTGTAATCCCAGTATTTGAAATATCAGAATCCGTCATGAGAAAATTGAAGCGTAATTTACCCGCAATTTCCCATAGCCCTTCATTATTTCTAACAGGACCATAAGTGTCTTGATAGGGTTTATGAGGTGTTACCGGCTGTACTTCTGATAACGACTGTTCAGCCGGTTGAATATCTGCAGCAGCAACGATGGCAGGTGATAATATTAAAGCAAATAAGGCCAGAAACGACACACGCATACCAGCTAAAGCAATTTGTATTTTTTTATCCCTAAATTCCATATTTTTTTACCACTCCAATGATTTTTCAGAAAAAAATCGTATATTATATATTATAGTTAGCAACTCTCATGCCATAAAACTTTTATAAGGTAAATCATACGGTTGGTATATTATAAAATCACTAAGTTATTATTGAGTGTAAAATTTTCTGACACTAAAAAGCCAATATTGCCCTCTCACATGGTTTTCTGTAAATAAAGCTGACAGTCATCGTGAGGCTCTATTGAATGGAAGCTGCAGTTCACCTGATGTTCAAGAAAGGGATTAGTCAATCAATTGTTTCTAAATAAGTGTTCCACCAAAAGTAGGCCCCATGAGGGGAAATGGTGCATACTGAGTATCAGAGCCTGTCATTCATTATTGGGCGATTTGACGTAGTCCGAGCACAATAATGAATGACAGGCTCTGATGCGGATATTAAATAAACAATGTTCACTACTTCCCCTCATGGGGCCTACTTTTGGGGGAGCAGCTATTTAGTTCATAAAAAGTTCAGAAAAAAGTGATATCCTTAGTCGAAGTAAATTTTTCTAAAATCAAATATAAGCAAATGAATGAGTAATTTAGATCCCACCTCGCTTAAAATTTCTAATCAGGTTGTTATTCCTGCCAATGAAATTGAAATGAACTATATTCGTGCTCAAGGTGCCGGCGGTCAGAATGTAAACAAAGTCTCAACTGCCGTGCATCTGCGTTTTAATATTAAAGCGTCATCACTGCCCTCAGTTTACAAAGAAAAGCTGCTGCAATTTAAAGATCACCATATTACCGCTGAAGGTATTATTGTTATTAAAGCACAACGATTTCGCAGTCAGGATAAAAACAAAGCAGATGCACGGCAGAGATTGGTTGAAATTATCCAAAAATCAATGCACACAAAGAAAACTCGTAAACCGACTAAACCAACCCGTGGTTCACAACGACGGCGCATGGATAGTAAATCAAAACAGGGTAAGCAAAAAGCC
>JAPVVU010000299.1 GCA_028571885.1 Gammaproteobacteria bacterium
CCAAAGCGTCGACTTGCGAGGTTAGATAAATGCTCTGCTTTAACAATGTTTTCACCTAATTCCATTACATAGGCTTCAGCACGTTTTTTTATCATATTTTGCAGAAATCCAGGAATTCTGGATAATCGTTGATTGGCTTCATCATTCCATTCTATTAAGTTATCTTCATCTTGTTCAAAAGGTTCGATAATTGCGCCACCTTCGGGCACATAAGCGCAATAGGGATCAGCATCCATTAAATTGCCGCCCATGGCAAGGGGACGGGCACGACAGCCGCCACAGAGTTTCTGATACTCGCATTCACCACAGGCACCCTTTAATTCAGGGTTTCTTAATGATTGAAACTCGGGTGCCTGATCCCAGATGGAAAGAAAACTTTGCTGGCGAATGTTACCAGAAGGGGTGTCAATATAAGGACAGGCGGTGACATCACCATTAGGTGCTACCCGACAATAATGTGTACCGGCAATGCAGCCATCACCATCAAATCCACTCACGCGAGTAATAGGTGATTCAGGGTTTAATTGATGTGCAATACGTTTATAATGCGGTGCACATCGGGGGCGAATGATCATATCAGGATAATCAACCTGAGCTTTAATTGTCTGAGTTAATATCAGTTCATATTGTTCCGGACTGATATCAGATGCAGACTCAGCCCGGCCTGTACAGATCAAAAAGAACAGATTTAAAACGCGGGCACCATTTTCATGAGAAAACTGAATAATATCATTTAATTCGGTGTAATTATTTCGGGTGACTGTAAAATGGATCTGGAAAGAAAGCGACTGTTCTCTGCAGTGCTGAATGCCTTTAAATGTTTTTTCCCAACTGCCGTTAAGGCCACGAAATTTGTCATGCTGAGCCTGCTGCAATGAATCAACACTGATACCGACACCTAATGCCCCTGCAGACTTTAATGAGGCCACTCTTCGTGATGTTAATAAGGTACCATTGGTGCCGACAACCATCGATAAACCCAGTCCAGTTCCATGTTGAATCATGTCTTCAAGATCAGTACGTGCCAGAGGTTCACCCCCGGTTAATACCACCATGGTTTTTTTGCCACGACTTGCTACTTCATCTAAAACAGTCGTGACTTCAGTGAGACTTAATTCATTGTTAAGACCATTTTTTAAAGTATCAGCATCCAGATAGCAGTGCTCACAAGCAAGGTTGCATCGTTTAGTAATATTAATAGCCAGCAGATAGAGATCATTTTTCTGGTGTTGTTGGAATAGTTTATCCATTTTTTCTACTTTCTCTATTACGTATTATTTAGTTCGTATTGCTTAGTGCCTGTTGTTTAATGCGTGTTGCTTAATGCGTGTTTCTGGGATCGTTAGGATCTAAATGAAACTGACCTTCTTGTGACCACTTCTGCCTGGCTTGTTCAGCAGTTTTAAGGTCTACCTTGCTTAAATTTTCTCGTTTTGCAAAAGCTTCAATTTCTTTTGCTAACATACCTTGAACCATCGGTGGAGCTTTTGAGATTGTCGCCTCTGCATCGTCATCCCAGGGGAGAGTCTTAGTGACTTTTTTTGAGCCCGAGGTGAATATACTGAGAATTTGTTCTACAAAATCTAAATCAATTGCCTTGATGCCCTGTTGTTGTGCAATGGCATTGGTCGCTTTTTTTGTCATGCTGCGACTGGTGCCTTCAGGTATTTGTTTGAGTCGTTCAAGGGCATTTTTGTCCCAGGGTAAGTCAATTTCATCACCCTGTGAACTCATATCATCCATCGATGCATCCATTGAAGCGAAAGGACATTTTGATGCTGTTTTCTCTTTCTGCTGTTCTTGATTTTTAACCGAAGGATTAATCACAAATGGTAATATATGCTCCACTTCAACCAGAGTTGATTTTTCTGTGAGTGCCCGCTTTTCTGCACGCATTTTTGTATTATGTCTTAAGGTTACATCACTGACTTGCTGCAGCATGTCATCTGCTTCAGCCGACCACTGCATATTAAATGCGCCTGCAGCCGGAGTTTTTATTTTTCTAATACTTTTTGCATTTTTTGCTTCAGTCGCGGCATCAACCAGATCATCCAGGTTCTTCATGCCGGCAGGACACATATTTTTTGTGGCTTCTTCGACAATGCTGGCGGTAATAACGGTATGACCTTCTGCTTGTGCATAACGTAAAATAGCAGCACGAGCCATGTTTTGTACAAACGGCGGAATATGGGTCATGGCCTCTTCAGCCTGTGTTGACCAGCTGGTGGTTGACTCTGCGATCATTTCTACCCGTGGTGTAAATTCACGCTGGGTCAGTAATAGGGCACAGGATGAGTTACGTAGTAAATTTTCGCTATTGCCGCCAATATCAAGTTCATCATCACAGTGGATACCAATTTTTCCGATAATCAGTAAACTGGCGTTGATTTTTTCAATATATTGTTCAATGGCATGATGAGGTTTACCTGTCAGTAAGTGTGTCTCTGCTTTAACACCACTCTCTGCCAATGAGAATTCCTCTGCTAACTGCTCAGCGACTTCCAGATGACTCTGATAAATTTTGGCCAGACCATCATCAATAATATCTTCATGTAATTGCTCCTGCTCTTTAAAGCGGAAGACTTTGCCGGCTTCGTCACTCAGGACGCCGGCAATACGGTTGAAGGCAACATAGTGATAATAAGGGTCAAAAGCAGAAACAATGTGTAATGGCACCTGCCATTCTTTTGCCAGATTAAATGCGGTGATCAATGCGCCATAAGATTGTTTTGAACCATCAATTGCAGCCACAATAGGACCGTCTTTTATACTTCGTTCAGGTTGTTTTATAACCAGGGTATCAACGGCACTGCGACGTACGACTCGTTCGCAAACGGTGCCGATAGTACTTCCCTGAATTGCACCTAAACCCAATGAACCCATAACTAACAGATCATACTGACCGTTATTTGCTTCATTGACGAGTGTTATATAATTCTTTCCCTCAAGAGAAAGTCCTTTGAATGTAAGTTCTGCTTTATCACAGGCTTGCTCTGCCTGGCTCAAATAAGAGTCAGTAATAATTGACAGTCCCCTGGTGATTAAAGAATCATGGATGTCTCTTTGACGTTCCAGTTCATCTTCTTCTTTAAATTGCTCAGGTAATCCGCCTTCCATTTGTTTGAAGCGCAGATCATGCATTTTTGCCGCATAGACATGAGAAGCTGTAATGACTGACTGATACAAGCTGCCTATTTCAATGGCATCATCAGTTGCACGATTGGAGTGATCAGAAGAATCAACCGCTATTAGAATTGAACGATAGGCTGTCTCTAAGTAAGGTGTTAAATGTGGTGCTGAATCTTCGTCTGTCCGGGTATCCAGATCTGCGGTATTACTTTGCTGCATGGTGTCAGTTCTCTTTGAGCTTTTTGCTGTACTTTATCTAAACTTTAGTTAGCTATATTGCAACCAAAAAATAAATATAGTTGTAATAACAATAATATTGATCACGCCACCAGATAAAATGACATAGTCGGAAATTGTTAAGTTAAATTTTTCTTTGAATGATGGTTTCATTTTTTCAATTAATTTAAATAGTATTTAAAAAAGGGGTAGGGGCGAACCTATGTGTTCGCCCTTCTTTCGGTCAATAAAGGGCAGACACATAGGTCTGACCCTACAGTTACTTCCCTTTAAAAGTAAAATCAACTGTTGAGCTGCCACCAGCGGTAACGTCAGCCTTAGCTTTTTTCTCACCTAATGTACCATGCCATGCTTTGACTTTATATTTACCCGCAGGGATATCATTGATGGTATAAGTACCATCTTCAGCAACCACAGCGTAGTATGGGTTTTTGGCAACAAAAACAAAACCATGCATAAAGTCATGAGCATCACACTCAATTTTCATACCGGCTCCACGCTTTAATTTAACTTTCTTTTTTGTTGTCGAACCCTGCTTAGGTTGACTGACATTCATTACAGTCTTTTTAGCGCGTCCCATAATTTCATAAGTATGAATATTATGCAGAACAGGATCTGAGTTGGTTGCTTCAAACATTGTGTCATTGGTCATAACACTCATAAAGGGTATAAAAGTACAGCCTTTTTGATCAATTACTGCTTTGATTTTTTCGAATTTTTTTCCAGATTTTACTTTATCGAGATAAACAACCACGTTTCTTAAGGCCCCGTCTTTCACGTCAACAAAATCAATTAAGCGATTGGCAGTACCACAGGTATCTTTGTCTTTAACTACTTTATAACTTTTGGGCGGTGCATCTTTACCTGTAAAGTTGATCTTGCCGGAAATAGAACCGCCGTTTGCAACATCAACTTCTTTGTAACCAGCTATGGCTGACATGCTCAGAGCTGCCGCCGTTACTAATGCAATCGATGCAATTGTTTTTTTCATATTGAGTTCCTCAATGTTAATGTCGATATTTTTAAATTAATGTTAAATA
>JAPVVU010000300.1 GCA_028571885.1 Gammaproteobacteria bacterium
CAGGGAAAATCAGCGTCTCAGCTAAGTGATAGAGAAAAGGCGTTGAATTCACTCAGCTCTTCACAAAAGACGTCACAAAACAGGTCACAAAAGACGTCACAAAACGGGTCTCAAGTGACTTCTCAGCATATCCCTCCAGGCCTACCAGAAAAAACAGTGCAGCAACTCATTCCAGAATTGGAATATTGGCTGGCGAGATAGAGCGCTGTGATGACTGAATCACAAAAATGGATGCTGTTGTCAATTGTACTATTGATTGGCTGGTTTTTTTATCTGTTGTCGCCAATATTAATGCCCTTTCTGGTCGCTGCATTTTTGGGCTATCTGGGAGACCCTCTGGTTGATAAACTTGAGGCACGTAAACTTTCCCGGGGTTTATCTGTCACTATCGTTTTTATTTTTTTCACCACACTTCTTTTAGTTGCCTTACTTTTACTCGTGCCTCTGCTGGAAAATCAAATTGTTGCATTAGTTAAGAAGCTGCCCGCTTTTATTGACTATCTGCAGTCTGATATCTTTCCTAAACTGCTTAATGTTGCAGGCCTGAGTCCCCAGGATTCAGAACAGGGCCTGGATTTTTCTAAATTAAAAGAAGCCATCGGGGAAAATTGGCGAAGTATTGGCGGTTTTGCTGGATATTTGATCAACTACATCTCAAAATCGGGACTGCTTATTATAGCCTGGGTCGCAAATCTGGTGCTAATTCCAGTCATTGCTTTTTATTTTATGCGTGACTGGGATATTCTTGTTGATAAAATTGCTCATCTTATTCCGCGTCACATTGAACCACTGGTCACTCGATTGGCTAAAGAGTCTGATGAAGTGCTGGCGGCCTTTATGCGGGGGCAGCTCCTGGTGATGGCTTGCCTGGGTGGGATTTACTCCACAGGCTTATGGATCGCTGGTTTAGAGTTAGCACTGTTAGTCGGGCTTCTGGCAGGGCTGGTCAGTTTTGTCCCATACCTGGGCTTTATAGTTGGAATTCTTGCCGCTGTGATTGCTTCTTTAATGCAGCTTCATGATTTAACGCTGTTAATCTCAATTGCGATTGTTTTTGGTATTGGGCAGTTGATTGAAAGCATGCTGCTGACGCCGTTACTGGTGGGCGATAGAATCGGCCTGCATCCAGTCGCTGTTATTTTTGCCATTTTGGTAGGAGGCCAGTTGTTTGGTTTCGTTGGTATTCTGATTGCCCTGCCAGTCTCTGCAGTGGTGATGGTACTATTACGTTACGTTTACCAAACTTATGTTACCAGCGGGCTATATGGAACACAGGGTGAAAACATAAGTGAAACTCACATTGAAGAAGCACAACAAAGTCAGGAATAATGTCTTACATGTCAGAATATCACATCCTCAGAAAGCGTCTTGGTGCCATTTCAGCATTGTCTGACGCGCAATTACTGACAGGAAATAAAATTGGTCTTGAAAAAGAAAGCCTGAGGGTGAATATTTCTGGTGGAATTACACAAACTTCCCACCCGGAAGCTCTGGGGGCAGCATTAACCCATCCGTATATCACCACCGATTATTCTGAAGCCCTGACTGAATTTATTACACCGCCCTTTGAGCAGATCACCGAAGCCCTGGATTTTCTGCAAAACACGCAAAAATTTGTCTATAAGAACCTTAAAGATGAACTTCTCTGGGCGACCAGTATGCCCTGCGTTGTCGCGGGTGAGTCCAGTATTCCTCTGGCTCATTATGGCAGTTCCAATGCCGGCACGATGAAAAAAGTTTATCGCAGAGGACTTGGGCATCGCTATGGACGGGTGATGCAGCTCATAGCAGGCGTACATTTTAATTTTTCTCTGACTGAATCTTTTTGGCCAGTGCTGCAGACACTGGAAGGCAGTCAGCAAGCACCACAGGATTTTATTAATACCCGTTATTTTGACTTAATTCGAAACAGTCAGCGTATGGGATGGCTGGTCCCTTATCTCTTTGGTGCATCCCCTGCCGTTTGTAAGTCCTTTTTACTGGGGGGCTCAACTACCTTAGCTGAATTTGATGAAAGTACTTATTATGAGCCCTATGCGACTTCATTACGCATGGGGGACATCGGTTATCAGAATAATAAAGAAAATGAATCAGGCATCAAAGCCTGTTATAAAAATATCGACAGTTATATTAGTAGTTTGCTCTGGGCCATTAATACGCCTTATGAAGGCTATGAAAAATTTGGTTTGCTTAAAAATGGTAAATACCAGCAGTTAAATACCAATATTCTGCAAATTGAAAATGAATATTATTCTACTATTCGTCCCAAGCAGCTCTTGCAGGGAAATGAAAAGCCCACAACTGCTTTAAGAAAGCGTGGCGTGAAATATGTTGAATTGCGTTCACTGGATGTGAATGCCTATGACCCGCTGGGTGTTAATGAGAGTCAGCTTTATTTTTTAGAAGCCTTTTTACTTTTTTGTCTGCTGCATGATAGCCCTGTGATTGAATTGCCTGAACGCCGGGAAGTTGATCATAATGAGATGCTGACAGCACACCAAGGTCGTAAGCCGGGATTAAAATTATCCAGAAATGGAAAAAACCATACGCTTAAAAACTGGGCTATGGAAATTATGCAGGAAATGGCTGGTATTTGCGAATTACTTGATGCGGATAATCCAGAGAAACCATACACCTCTAGTCTAAAAAAACAGACTGAACGTGTCTCCCATCCCGATATGACACCCTCAGCAAGAATGCTGGATGATATGCGCCAGGACAGTGAAAGCTTTCACCGGTTTGCAGAACGTATGTCCCGACAGCATTTTCATTATTATAAAAATCTGACGCTAACCGATGAACAGGAACAGTTCTATAAAGAAGAGGCTAAAAATTCAAAGCTAAGACAGGCAGCAATAGAAAATGCCGATAATATCAGCTTTGAAGAATATCTGGATGAATACTTCTCACAGAAATAAAGAGCTCTCAGAAATAAAGCGCTTTTAAAAAAGGTGTTTTTCAATAAAGTCCCGTACAAAAGGCTCTCTTTGAGCACTATGGAAACGATCAACTTCCTCGCCATTGACAAAAGCAATGACGGTGGGAAATCCCCGAACCTTATAACGACCTGCAATGCGCATATTTTCATCGGCATCAACCTTGGCCAGTAAGAACGTCCCTGCATACTCTTTTGATAACTTGTCTAAAATGGGCATAAGTACATTACAGGGACCACACCAGTCAGCGCTGATATCGACCAGAACTAATCTTTTATTTGATTCCCGGATTGCAACATGTTCAAAGTTTTGCTCGGTGGCATCGACCACAAAATCATCTGAGCTTAAATTTGCATGCATATCAGGGTGTGTATGTAGATCCATAATGTGACTCATCAATAATTATTAGCTGTAAAAAAACTGTATTATCCTGAATTTTAATGCGGATAGCCATATTTTTTACCCGGCGTGATTTTTCCAGGTCTAAGCGTGGGCTTTTTTACTTAATAAATAAAAAAGCCTGAAATACTCATGAGTATTTCAGGCTTTAATTGAAAAAATTAAATGCTTTAGGGCTTAACGCCGGACTTGTTTTATTTAGCCGCTGCAGTTTTTGGTGCTGCTGCTGTCGCTGGAGCTTGTTGTGCGACAGGAGCAGGTCCATAAGGTGCATACCCATAAGGCGCATAACCACGGGAATTATTATCAGAATAACGGTTGTTGCCATAGCTATTCATACGGTTGTCCCAGTCATTACCACCATTGCCGTAAGCATTGCCGTACACTGAACTGCGGGAATCAGCACGACCCCGGCCGCGACCCCTGCCCTTAATGGTAATCTCAAAATCACCATCCATGTCGGCATCAGCAGACCCATCACCCCAGCCATTGCCATAACCGTTGCCATAAGCATTGTTGTTCATGTTGTTATAGCCAGCACCATTCCAGTTAGTATTACTATTACTGTCATCGGCCCACCATGCGTTAGCAGACATTGAAAGGGTGGTTACGCTTGCGATTGCAGCAGCAATTATTAACTTTTTCATTTTATACTCTCCAGTGATGTGTTCTTTTCAGTATTTTTAATCTTTTTCAGGACAATTAATACTTTTTATTTGTTTTTTTAATGTATGGGATAAGTATATTTGTGTCTGGTAATATAAGCAATTAGTGATTCCCCTAATGTTTCTTGCCTTTTTAACCCTTTTAAGTTTAATTTTATTCAATAATGAGGTGCCTGCAATTGAAAAAGACTGCATGTGCCCATATAATTAAAAGTATGGGGATGAAATGGCTTCGACAGAGATTGGACCCCTGATGTTCATGCCGAGTGATTTCAGTACTCTCGTTAAAAAGTCTGGAAACTTAAAGTAATTGCAAACGATGATAATTACGCTCTAGCCGCTTAAAAACCAGCTAGCTTTTGACTACCTTTATCTGTGGGGGTTACTCAGAAGTCAC
>JAPVVU010000301.1 GCA_028571885.1 Gammaproteobacteria bacterium
CGCTTGTTCCTGAGCGCTTATCTCAACAGGAGTATCTAGTTTCTGCTCCCTGATATAACGCCATGCTTTATTTGCTGCACCGCCGCCAATGCTTATAACCAGTTTGGGATAAGATGCACCTAAATCAACCAGCTTATGATAAGCCAGAGTTTCAATATCGGCCATTCCTTCAAGCAGTGCCTGGAAAAAATCACAATTGTTTTCTGGTCTGGGCGATAGTTGCGGTTTCAAATAAGGGTCTTGAATTGGAAATCGTTCACCTGACGTTGATAAAGGATAATAATTTAAATCAAGCATGGAAAACTTTCCCTGGTTGATTTTTTTATTGAGTGTTTCTGTCAGTTGAGCAAGTTCATCAATACTAAAAAATTGTTTAAGTACTTCACCGCCTGAGTTTGAACTACCGCCAACAAGCCATAAATCTCTAAATGGCTGACTGTAAACACCTGATTCATGGTCAAAAATTGCTTTCTCCGAAACAATTTTCATCACCAGAGTTGAACCAAGCGATGTCACAGCATCACCAATATTATTTGCCCCGGAGGCAATAATTGCGGCAGTACTATCAGTGGTTCCTGCGCAGATAGAGAGTTTTGGGCTAAATCCAAAATGAGTCGCAATTTCAGGCGCAACCTGAGCCATTATTTGTCCGGGTGAAATAACTTCAGGCAGCAGTGATGATGAGAAATTTGCTTGTTCCAGCAGCTTAAGAAGCCACTTTGGCCAACAATGAGCCTGAGCATCGTAACCCATTTTTAAGGCGTTGTTATGATCGCTGATACCATATTTGCCCATCAACTTACCACTGAGCCAGTCGGACTGGTTTAATGCATAATGAATGGCATTCTTGTGAGCTTGCTTGCTCCCGTAGTGACCTGAATGATTTTCAAAAAGCCAGAGTATCTTTGCTAAGCCGGATGTTGCACCGATGGCTGCCGTATTATCCGGGGCACATGTTTTAATTCGTTGCGCCTGAAGAACAGCCCGCTGGTCATTATACATCAGTGCATTAGTGACTGGCTTACCTGAACTATCACAGAGTAATACTGTGCCAGAAGTACCATCAATGGCAAGATGGGTAATAATATCAAGATTAAGTTTTTGATTTTTATATAGTGTATCAGATAACTGAAAAATCACTTTTTCCAGTGTACTCCACCAGTCACCGGGTATTTGGGAATAGCCAATAATTTGCTTTTTCTTTGAACAGGAAGACGAATAAAAAGCCTGGCTTTGCGGGAGAACACTTTGAGCCTGAGCCAATATGCAATGATTTGCATCCATAATTACTGCACGAATGCCGGAAGTGCCTATGTCTATCCCTAAACTATACATATAATAACTATTTTACCCGTTATTTAAGGTAAGTGAACAGGAGTAGGGGGTGTCCAGTTATCTGCACGATGTTCAGCAATCACTGTAGTATAAATACCACCACGCACATAAAACTCGGCAGAAATGCGCATAAAACGAGGCTCAGTCGCCTTAATCAAGTCAGAAAGAATATCATTAGTGACCTTTTCATGAAAAGCGCCTTCATTTCTAAATGACCACATGTACATTTTAAGTGATTTTAATTCCACGCACTGTTGGTCGGCAATATATTCAATATTGATAGTCGCAAAATCAGGCTGGCCTGTTTTAGGGCATAGACAGGTGAATTCAGGTACCTTAATACGAATAGTAAAATCGCGTTCAGGTGTCGGATTATCAAAAGTTTCAAGTTCCTTGCTTGGTTGTGTAGAGCTGGATTGCGTGGATATAAGTGTGGACATAAGTCTGTTCCTAATTGTGCTTAAACCTGAATAATTTAGGTTTAAGAGGATACTTGGAATAAAAAAAGGCCAAATTCCAAAAGTTGTACGTTAAAAGTGAGCAAATTTTACACTATTGGGTAAAAAATTCACATAATTGATTTATTTGTAAGTATTTGACAGATTGTTTTATAAAAATACTGATGGCGTAGAATTTTTAACCTTATGGAATCACTTAACCTGTTCCATAGAGTCAATTATGAAATATGAGCGGTTTTTAGTAATTCTTGCTATGGTGACTTCATATTGATTTAAATTGTTTGCTTTATAATTTACCAGGGAAAAACTCTTTCTCTGGAATTTCGCCCAAAACTGGTAAAGGAAGATCACATTGGGTAAAATGTTCTGTTCTCAATCAAGCTCCTATCATCATTTTATTAGATAAAGTAACGGAATGCGCTTAAGCAAAATCAAACTCGCAGGTTTTAAATCTTTCGTTGACCCAACTGTTCTATCCTTTCCCAGTGATCTTGTCAGTATTCTTGGGCCTAATGGTTGTGGTAAATCCAATACCATTGATGCAGTACGTTGGGTTATGGGAGAGAGTTCTGCAAAAAACCTCCGCGGCGAGTCAATGACTGATGTTATTTTTAATGGCTCATCGGGTCGAAAGCCTGTCGGACAATGTACTGTTGAATTACTCTTTGATAATTCTGACGGCACTATTGGCGGTGAATACGCACAATATAGTGAAATATCCGTAAAAAGAACGGTTAATCGTGATGCTCATTCCCAGTATTTTTTAAACAATGTACGTTGTCGACGTCGGGATGTGACTGATTTATTTCTTGGTACTGGCTTAGGACCAAGAAGTTATTCCATTATTGAACAGGGTATGATTTCACGTCTTATTGAGTCTAAGCCGGAAGAACTGCGTGTTTACATAGAAGAAGCTGCTGGTATTTCTAAATATAAAGAGCGTAGGAAAGAGACTGAAACCCGGATTCGACATACACGGGAAAATATTGAACGTCTTGATGATATTAGAGCTGAATTAGATAAGCAGATTGCTCATCTGCAGCGCCAGGCACGAACTGCTGAACGCTATACCGAGCTGAAAAAAGAAGAACGACTTAAAAAAGCACAATTACAGGCGCTTCGCTGGGATTCGATTGATATCAAAGCTAAGCAGCAGGAAACATTGATCCAGGAAAGAGAAATTGCTCTTGAACAGCAAATTTCTGAATTAAGAGCTGTTGAAGCAGGCATAGAAGAGTCACGTGAAATAAACATCGAAGCAAATGACTCTTTTAACACCGTACAAGGTGATTTTTATCGTATCGGTGCTGATATTGCCCGGGTAGAACAGGCCATTACTCATACAAAAGAGAAAAACCAGCAATTTAAGGAAGATTTAGAACAGGCTGAACGTTCCTTTGAAAATGTAAATATTCATCTACAAGAAGATAATGAAAAGTTACTGTTGCTCAATACACAACTTGATGAAGTTGAGCCTGAGTTTGAACAAGCCAGTGAACTGGAAGAACAATCTGCCCAAATGCTCTCGGAGTATGAACACGCCATGCAGGACTGGCAAATGCGTTGGGATGAATTCAATCAACAATCTCAGGAACCCTCGCAAACAGCTCAGATTGAAAGAACTAAAATCAGCCAGGTTGAACAAAACATAATCAGCCAGGAGCGGCGCATTGAAAAACTTCAGGATGAATTAAAACAATCGTCCACCAGTCATCTGGAAGAATCCCTGAATACACTTGAATTAGAAGTGTCTGAAGCAGAAGAAATTACTACAGCTCTGCAGCATCAACTGGAGCATGAGCGTGAGAGCATTCAAAATATCCGTGATGATAACCATCATTTAAATAATGAACTGGATCAAAATCGCAGTGAACTGCAGTCACTGAAGGGGCGAAAGGCTTCTTTGGAAGCGCTGCAACAGGCCGCTCTGGGTAAAACTGATAAATCACTTCAGCAATGGATGACTCAGCAGAATATTGCTGATAAACCCAGAATTGCTGAACAAATTAGTGTTAAAGATAATTGGAATACAGCTGTTGAATGTGTTTTGGGGGATTATCTTGAGGCAACTTGTGTTGAAAATATTAACCCGTTGTTTGAACAGCTCAATAGTCTTGAAAAATCAAATCTAACTCTTGTTGAAACACTCAATCGTGCTGATTTTTCAAATCAGCCAGGCGAACAAACTGTAAATATTGAACTGCCTTTGCTGGAAGGTTATATCGATGGTGTTACTGACCTGCTTAAACCTCGTTTAAATGGTGTATTTGCGAGCGCTGAATTATCGCTGGCAATGTCTCAGCGCAAACATCTTGAACTTCACCAGTCCATTGTGACCAGAGATGGGATCTGGATTGGACCTAACTGGTTGCGGGTCATTAAAGACACTGATCAAAAAGGCGGTGTACTGGCCAGAGAGCAGGAAATTAAAGAACTCAATGAGCTTTTTTCACAAAAACAACAATTTGTTGATGAGCAGGGTGAGCGCATAGAGCAGGGGCGTGTTTTACTGCGAGAAGTAGAACATAATCGGGAAAATTTACAAACAGAATTTAACCAGCATAATCGCAAACTGTCCGAGCTGCGCTCACAAGCTAGTGC
>JAPVVU010000302.1 GCA_028571885.1 Gammaproteobacteria bacterium
GCGATTTGACGTAGTCCGAGCACAATAATAAACGTCAGGTTCTGATGCGGATCATTAAATAATAAATGCTCACTATTTCCCCTCATGGGGCCTACTTTTGGCGGAACAGCTATTTAGATCAATGAACTCATATTGTTTTTACTGCTTCCTGTTGTCAGCAGACTCACCGCATCATTGCTTCCAGGCGCCATAACAGCTGAAATATCTGACGATGTCACGCATAAAAAAAGGCATCATCAACAATCAATATTTTTATATTTTAATTCTATTTTGCACTGATATTGTCACTCAAGCTGTCATTTGAGTTTTCACTTAACTGTTCACCTAATAGAGTTTCAAACTGTGCCAGCATCAATGGCTTTGAAAACAGATATCCCTGGTAAAATTCACACTTTTTATTACGTAAAAATATAAACTGACGCTGAGTCTCAACACCTTCTGCAATCACTTTCATTCCCATATGATGAGCCATAGATATAATGGTTTCAACAATCATTTCATTATTTTTATCTACATGGATATCACGAATAAATGATTTATCAATTTTTAAAAAACTAATCGGTAACTTGGTTAAATAACTTAAGGATGAATAACCAGTGCCGAAATCATCAATCGATATGTGGAATCCCAAATCCTTCAATTGTTCCATTTTAATAATCACTTGCTCAATTTTTTCAATAAAAATTGTTTCTGTAATTTCCAGCTGAATCAATTTTGATGCTTCAGGAAACTTTTCAAGCAGCTTTTTCATATTGGCAATAAAGTCATCCTGCAAATACTGAACAGGACTGACATTAATGGCCATTTTGAATGATGAGGAAATTTGTTTTGATAATAACCAATGATTCACTGTTTCAATAACGTGAAATAAAACCCACTGGCCTATTTTTCTAATCTGCATACTTTTTTCAGCAGCCGGAATGAATAAGTCTGCTGGAATTGAAATATTATTATGCTTCCATCGCAATAAGGCTTCAGCCCCTATCAATCTGGATTGGTGATCATATTGAGGCTGATAGTAGATACTGAACTCATTTTTTGTCAAAGCATGCTGAAGATTTTGTTCAATGAATACCGTTTGATTTATATTGTCCTGCATACTTTGAGTAAAGAAAAAAACATCTTTTTGATCCAGACCTGCAGAGTAGCTGGCGAGTTCTGCCTGCTTTAAAATATCATGAATACTTAACTGACCGGAAGGAAACAAACTGATACCGATGTGGATATTCAAATGAATAGAGTGCCCCTCTATTATAAAAGTTTTGCACACTTTATTTTTTATTTCATCAGCAAAATTTTCTGCTTTAGCAACCCGTTCATCAGGGTCAGAAGATAAATCAGAGAGTAATATAACAAATTTTCGCCCTCCAACTCTTGATACAGTAGTTGAAGTTGTCGATTGCTGCTCACTGACAACACGGTGCAATCGTTTTGCAACTTCAACCAGCAACTGATCGCCAATATGCTCACCAAGAGACTCATTAACGGATTTAAAGAGCAGCAGGTTGATAAAAAACAAAATACCGAAGGTATTATTTGAACTGACTTTTATCAATTCACCTTCCAGTTCTTTCATTAATCGTTTTCGATTAGCCAATCCAGTTAAACTATCATAGTGCTCTTTTTGTAATATTTGCTTTTCTGCCTCCTTTTGGGATGATATGTCTGAAAAAACAATGACATAATGACGCACTTCCTGCTCATAGTTTTTCGTGATACTGATTTTCACATTAATATCATATAGTTCACCATTTCTTCTTTTGTTTCTTCCTGTGCCTTCCCAGGTCTCACCACTGTGTAGTAAATTTTCACGGATAGTATTCACTTTATTATCAGATTCAACATGCTCTTCTGTGGGCTCTTCTGATAGGTCAATAAATGTCCAGATGTTTTTATTCATCACTTCTTCAGAATCATAGCCGCTGATAGTTAAAAAAGATTGATTGGTGCGAATAATATTCCCATAGGCATCAGAAATTAAGATGGCATCACTACTTTCAAAAGCACATGCCATAATACTTAATTCTTCATCTGAGGCCTGTTCAATAGTTTTTCTCTGTTCTGTTAATAATTTGAGTAAACGTTGATTATTAATCAGGTTACTCACTCGGGCAAAAAATTCTTCCTGAACAATAGGCTTTTGAACATAGTCACTAATGCCGCGACTAAACAAATCAATTCTTCTTGACAGATTGTCAAACGCTGTCATAGCCAGGATAGGCACATCACCCTTTTCGGTATTCAGTCGACGGATCATATTAACCAGTTTTACGCCAGAAACATGACCTTCCAGTATGATATCAGTTATGACTAAATCAAAGTCTGACTGTAAAAAAGCCTCGAAAGCCTGACTGCCATTTTCAAAAGAAGTTACTGTCAAACCTGATTCTTCCAGAATATGTCTTATCATTGCCTGTTGAGATAAAGAGTCTTCAACAAGCAGCACTTGAGCATTTATTTTATTGATTCTTTGGCTAAAACGAACGATATGGCTGATGAGTTCCTGAATATCATCTTCTTTAAAAAAGATATCCGTAATACCATTAATTAAAGCCTGATCAAAAATAGCATCATCTTTTTTTGAAGCAAATAAAATAACAGGCGCATATGCATAATCAGCTAATAGACGAACCTGGCGGGTAAATTCAATGCCATCCATTTGTTCCAGGACATAAGACACACAAATGTAATCATAATTGTTCTTCGAAGCTGAATTTAAAGCCTCGTCAGGTGATTTGTAGTAATGAATATTATTGTTAGCAGGGTCGAGATTAGACTCAAGAATTTTGGAGTAAACTTTTGAATTATCGACAATTAATATTTCCATAGCGCAACTAAATTCTTATACCAGTAATGATTGTATTATTAGTTTAGTTTATGACCCTTGCAATTCAAGGTTAATGTCAGGGAATTTATTTAAAAAGCCTATCAATGTAGGAAAGATGAGACAAGTGTGCGGGGGGAGGACGATCGTTGTTTTCGCTGTACACATCACTTAGAAATAGTATCCCTGTTTTTGCCAGTTACACAATTTCTAAGCGAGTTGATTAGTACACTTTGTAATAGCTGTAATTAATAAATAAGTAGCGTTTAAGCAGCCATTTGTTCGCCATAAACAGAGCGTACAACTGGATAAAACTTTTCTGTTTCATTGATCATACGAACTTGAATCATTTCAAAAATTTCTTCAGTCTCTTTAACAAACTGCTCATGATTCTTAATACGTAAATGTTTATTATGACACCAGCGTTTCATATACTGTTTAAAAACACGTTTGATCTCCGCAGAACCTGATAAAAAGTTTTCTGCAGTTTGTTTAATCTTGTGATCGCTATGAGTGAGCATGTCTTTATAAAGTTCACGCTCTTCAATATCCATGTGTTTTTTTATTTTGTCTGTCAGATCAAAAAACAGATCACAGGTGACATCAGTATCACAAATAGTGCGATCCTGGATCATATACAAAATAATTTTAGTACGTTCTGCAATTTTGTGATTTTGCTCGTGCAATTCCTTAAAAGATACCATATTAGTAGTCTCCTTAAGCAATAGAATCCATTCTTATGCTTTTATTTTTGGTTGATGAATTTATTGTTTATATTTTTGCCAGCTATTTTGTTAACAAATGTATTTTGTCAACAGAGGTAGTTCCCGGCTCCGTAAGCTGTCAATATTAAAATTTTTATTATGTGTTTATTGTTGTGTATATTGATGATCATTGTCAAGGCGTAATAACCCTATAAATAATAATTTATCTATTATTATTGGAATTTTTAATCGAAACTAATGCTGAATAATCAAAAGCTTATATAATAAACAACTTATTCAACTAAAAGCATCACGTTTTAAAAATTGCCTGTTTCCTTAAACTTAGCTAAACTGAACCTTATTTTCAAACAGGACAATTATTTTGAATCAGTTTTCTTTTAGGATCATCCTGGTGGGATTTATTTCTACCCTTTCTTTAGTGACATCCAATACAATTTTAGCCGACTATATCGCAGGCGAAGAAGCTAATAAACGAGGGGATCGCCAAACAGCCTTTCAGGAATTCTATACCGCAGCCCAACAAGGTGATGCCCGCGCTTATGGAAAATTGGGCAGTATGTACCTTTACGGACTCGGTACAAAAAAAGACTATCACCAGTCATACATCTGGTTTCATATGGGGTATCTGGCAGGAGAGCGCCAGGCCGAGCGTTTTCGTGATGCCGCATCCTCGATGATGACCCGCGAAGAATATCTAAAAGCCGTGGAATCTGCAGAAATTGAGCGTGTTAAGCAAAAATTAGGTACAGCACCGCCTCAGCAAATGCCCCCTGTTTCCCCCAAAGCGCCTTCAGCAAAAGCCCCTTCATAAGAAGAGACTGAACA
>JAPVVU010000303.1 GCA_028571885.1 Gammaproteobacteria bacterium
AGAACAGATAAAAAGACTTTATGTGCGCTGTGATGGCTGGATGGAACGTGTTCATGAGCTGCTGCAGGAAGAAGGCGTCAAGATCGCCTATTCGACGTTAACAAGAAAGATCCGTGATTTAGGCCTCAGGCGTTCTGTCAAACCTCGATGTGACCGGGTCGAAGATGAGGCAGGCGCAGAGATGCAACATGACACCTCACCTTTTGATGTGTTCGTCGGTGATAAAAAGATCAGACTTCAGGCCAGCGTACTTTATTACCGCTATTCAAAGATCCGTTATTTGAAGTTTTACCGCACCTTTACACGCTTTGATATGAAATGTTTTTTTCATGAAGCACTGTGCTTTTGGCACTATTGCGCACCGGTTTGTATCATTGACAATACCAATCTGGCACGACTTCGGGGGACTGGAAAGCAAGCCATTATCAATCCCGAAATGGAAACATTCGGACAACGATACGGGTTTGAATTTAAATGCCATGCCATCGGTCACGCCAACAGAAAGGCAGGTAACGAAAGAAGTTTTTATACCCTGGAAAGTAATTTCTTCCCTGGCAGAGACTTTAGCAGCATGGATGATTTAAATCAGCAGGCATTTGACTGGGCGACCAAAAAAATGCCCCTTCGTCCAGTGAGTAAAACAGGATTGATACCGGCTCAGGCATTTGAATATGAAAAGACGTATCTGAAGCGGATCCCCGTCTATGTGACAGCACCTTATCTGAGTCTTGACAGAGACATCGATCAATATGGTTATGTCCAGTTTGATGGTAATTTTTACTGGGTACCCGGCAAAGGACGTTATACGGTAACCATCTTACAATACAGCAATCAAATTAAAATCTATCATGCCAGGAAGCGCCTTCAATGTTATGACTTGCCTGGTCGTGATGTAAAAAACAAACGCATTTCACCGCCAGGGCAACCTGAACCTGTGCATCAGCCTAAATATCGAAAAAAGCCAACGGAGCAGGAAGAAAAGAAATTACGAGCCCTCAGTGACGAGGTGGATGCTTATCTCACTTTTTCGCTGCAAGGAAAAGGCAAAGAAAAACACACCTTTATTCGTTCACTGTTCAGACTTTATCAAAAGCTGGCACTGCCCGTCTTTTTTAGTACGGTACAGCGTTCTCTAAAATATCGGATCGCCGACATCAGTGCAGTTGAACGTATCGCACTCTTACAATTAGTGGACAGTGGTTATGAAATACCCACTATTGATTCAGACCTGCAATTGCAAGAAAACAAAGCCTATTTAGAAGGTGCATTGACTGATGAGGTCGATTTATCCATTTATGACCAGTTTACAGGTGATGAGTCTGATGAATGATGAGTTGATTAAAATGCTGAAACATCTTCGTCTGAGCTATCTGCTCAATGGTTGGGATGAACAGCTTAAGGTGGCGCAAGAGAAACAATACTCTTACTTTCAATTGTTAACGGAAGTGATTGAACAGGAATATAAAACCAAAATAGAAAACTCCAGAATAAGGCGGCTAAAACAGGCCAAAATACCTGAGCAGTTAGTGATGGAAACCTATCCCTTCGACCGACAAAAAAAACTGGCACAAAAAAAGATCCTGACGATCTATGATTCATTTAATTACATGAGTCGACATGAAAACATCATTTGGATAGGCCCCACGGGTGTTGGCAAAACAGGACTGGCCAGCTCTTTTCTTATCCAGGCCATTAATCGTGGTTATACGGGGCGATCCATATTGTTTTCTGAATTACTGGAAGAGCTGTATCGCTCAAGAGGCGATTTGAGTGAAGCGAAAGTCATCAGAACCTATGCGAATTATGATTGCTTACATATAGATGAAATCGGCTATGTCGAAATGGAGCCGGTACAAGTGGGACAGTTTTTTACGCTGATGCATAAAAGACACAAGAATAAAACCACATTGATCACTTCAAATCTGGGATTCAGTGAATGGGATTCCTTTTTTAAAAACAGTCAATTGACTGCCGCCCTGATTGATCGTTTACTGGAAAATGCTCATGTGATCAATATGAAAAACTGCATCAGTTTAAGGGCAAAACCAATCGATTGATGGGCTCTTTTCTGTCAATTAGGCGGATAGACGATGACCAACAGTTATGAAGCACTCAACGTGCTCGCCAGGCAGGTCAGGACAATCGAATTACACCGAGTCTTACTCCATCTGGGGGCCAGACCCGATCACCTGGACAAAAACAAATGGCATACCTCACAAGGGATCTTGTCGATAACGCAACACCAGTTTATGAACTGGCAACAGCAACTGGGTGGCGGCGGAGCCATTGATTTAATCATGCATTTGCAGCAGTGCGAATTTAAAACTGCCGTGCTCTACCTGGCGGATCATTTTCGGATGATGCCGGTCAAAACAAAACCAGCAAGCGATCATCCCCAAATACACCCTTTACTGAAATTACCCGCCAGCAATAAGACCAACCTGCCACGAATAATCCATTATCTCACCAGCAGACGCTGCTTACCATTATCTCTGGTCAATCCTCTCATTGAAAATGGGAAAATTTATGCGGACAGAAGAAATAATGCCGTATTTTTACTACTTGGAAAAGAAAAAAACATCGTAGGGGCCGAGTTAAGAGGTGTAGGTACTTCCAGCTGGAAAGGATTGGCGAAAGGTTCGAATAAAAAACTCGGTGGTTTTTATGTCAGAGGCGGTGTTTGTTCAAAAAAAATCATCCTGTGTGAATCAGCTATTGATTCTATGTCCTGTGTACTACTGAATCCCTGTTATATGGCCATATCAACTTCCGGTGCTACACCAAATCCTCTTTGGTTAAGTTATTTAATTGAAAAAGGATATGACATCTATTGTGGTTTTGATGCAGATGAAACGGGTGACAGACTGGCAGAAAAAATGATTTCACTACATCCATCTGTAATGAGGCTGAGGCCTGAATTACATGACTGGAATGACCAGCTAATAAGTGCCTGTTCAAAAAAATAACATTCAAATACTTCTTCTGATCCCAGAAGAATAAATATCCACTTCAAAAAGATCTCATTATAAATGGGATTGATATATTCTGTTGTTTGAAATCGATGTGAACCAGTGGATCAGTTTATTTGAGCAAACCTGGATCAGTTTATCTGAGCGCTATAGTTTACTATTGCTTGTTCTTTCATTTATGAAAAAGGTGTTTAAACACCCAGCAAAAAAATCTGTTAATCTCTTAAATAAATATTAATTTTTACTTTAATCAAAATTCATAAATAATTTTTTCTGTTTTTTAATCTGGTGGGGGAGTTAACAGGCTAATGGGCACAGCAAAAAGCTTTTCACCAAAGGGTAAAATGTTTTCACCATCGTAAAACACAACACCCGCAGAAAACCGTTCACCACACGCCTCTTTTAATTTATTTAATCCTTTAAAATCACTTTGAGTAACAGTAGCAGAGGCTTTTACTTCAATCCCTGCCAGTTGTCTGCCCTGCTCAATAATAATATCCACTTCTACTTTGTCTTTATTACGAAAATGATAAAACTTAAGATCTGCTTCAAACCAATCTGCATATTTTCGTAGTTCCTGATAAATAAATGTTTCTAGCAATTGGCCTAATAATGCTTTGTCCTGCCATAGTATTTTACTATTAACGCCAAGTAATGCACTGGCTAAACCGGTATCAGCTAGATGCATCTTCGGGGTTTTTATTAAACGACTGAGGCGATTACTGTGCCAGGGTTGCAGTTGCTCAATTAAGAAAATTTGTTCAAGTAAAGCCAAATATACACGAATAGTTGGGCGACTAATGGCAAAGGGCGAAGCTAAATCCGCAGCATTAAATAGTCGTGCGGTCTGACCTGCAGCCAGAGTCAACAACCTTGGCATAATATCCAGATTTTTTATCTGAGCAATATCCTGTACATCCCGTTGAATAATGGTAGTGATGTAATCTCGGTACCAGGCCATTTTACGTTTTTCACTACTGCGTACAATGGCTGCAGGATAACCTCCGGCACTGATAATTTCGGCAAGCTTTTCTCCCAGTCGTCGAAATTGCCCCTGATTGGTAGCAGAACCAAAATTTGCTGCGAATAATTGACTCAGAAAGTTGGGTTGTTTTCCTGCAATTTCTGTTTGTGAAAGTGGGCGTAATCGAATAATTTCCATCCGACCTGCTAATGAGTCTGCCAATTTGGGTAATAATAGTACATTGGCGGAGCCTGTCAGTATAAAACGTCCGGGGTTTCTATTGCTATCGACACTTGATTTAATCAATGTAAAAAGTTCTGGAACTCTTTGGATTTCGTCTAATATGACATTTTCCGGCAGGCTATGGATAAAGCCGATAGGATCAGCCTTCGCGGCTTGTAATTGGGAGTCATTATCAAAACTAATGTA
>JAPVVU010000304.1 GCA_028571885.1 Gammaproteobacteria bacterium
CCAGATCCAGCAAAAGCAGGGCAAGCTGTTTATTGTGACGTTCGCTTTGATTAATATGATATTCCATTCGTTCTTGCAGTAGTATACGATTTGGCAATGTCGTCAGAGAGTCATGCAGTGCCTGATATTCAAGATCATTCTGGCGGTTACGAACCTGTTTTTTCATTTCACTGAAAGCATCAATAAGATCCTGTGTTTCTTCGGATTTTACCAATGGCAGCATAACATCCTCGTCATTACCAAATGCTTCTGCCTTAAGTGCTCTGGAAACAAGCCTGATAGGGCGAAAGACCATACGATTTATGGTAATGACAATAATCACAAGATAGGTCAGCCATAAGCCAATGGTCATCCAAAGGATGAGATTTTGCCTGTGCGCCAGATCACTGACTAAATTCAGATCCTTTTCTGCCTGACGCTCAATTTTGACTTCCAGTGACTGTAATAAAAATGAGATATCGCTTATCCGCGGCGCAATGACTTCTTTCATTAATTTGGAATCCATTCTCCAGTCTGCCGAGTTATGAATGGCTTTTACTTTAATAAAACCCTTGTTATACCACTTATCCACCTGCGCATTTATTTCATCAATGGCGGCATCGCTTTGTATATCTAATCGGTTGTCCTGTTTTAACTGGAACAGAACTGAGAGTTGTTTTTTTAAACCTTGATAGAGTGTATCAATACTTTTTTCTTGCTGTGATAATGCTTTTTCATTAAACGATCCGACTCTGTTAGCAATATAGAGCCTAAAATTTGACAACATGAGATTCCAAAGATTATTAGCCTGTAAAAAAGCCTGGAAGACTTCATTATCATTCTGAGCCGTATTTTCTTCATTGAGTTCATTCATAACCAGAGCAAAGGCATTAATGATATGATTGCGGCTGGGCTGCATGATCGTATTGCCTATCATCATGGCAGGATATTGCAAGGTGGGATCACTTCGAGTGGAAAATAATCTGCCGACTTCCTGTTTCAGTGTAGAAATGGAACTTTCCAGTATGGTAATGGACGGTCTTAACTGATGATCCCTGCTCGATTGCTGCTGAAGTGCTGCGGCGTAATTAATGGCACTATCCAGTGCCTGATAGGCTGAATTCTTATATTCAGTCCGTTCCGGATTGAGTAAAAACAAATCCAGTGATTTATAGGCCGCTAGAATACTAATTCGAATCTGGCGACTGGACTCCAGAAATTCGGAACGGATGTTGAGGTTATGTGTGGTTGTTTGCTGACTGCTGCTAACATTGAGATAGCTGAGAAATGCTGTGGAGAGAACAAGAGTGCCTAGTATCACAGCAAAAAAAGTATAACGAGCCTGCAAGCTATGCAAATATTTATATATCATTTTTATTATTATCAATAAATTCTTACAGAATTCTGACACACAAAAAGGGTGATAAACTTTATCATTCGTCAGTAGATTTTCATTATATCAATAAAAACATAGACATAACAATGTTGTGCAGTATGTATTTTATTTGATTGATAAAAAATAATAAAAGACAGGCAAATTCTAAAAACAGTAATGCGGCTTATTATTGACTTCCATGTAATATAATTACCATCTCCAGTTCTTTACGGTTTCTCCAGACTTTTAGTGTGATCTGATCGCCAATCCGGTAGTCATCCAAAAGAGATAGCAAAGATGGGACATCTTCAACTTTATGATTGTCAATGGAAAGAATAATATCACCTGGAATAATATTTCGGTTTATATCCATGCGAGTCTCACGTAAACCAGCTTTTTCTGCTGCTGATCCCGGTTCAGTGGTTATGATCATTACGCCTTTGACACCCAGCTGTTCAGTTACGGCATTGTTGATGTCATTATCAACAATGATGCCTAGTGTTGGACGTTTATATTTACCATGGGTGATCAAATCAGGAACAACACGATTTACTGTGTTAACCGGGACCGCAAAACCAATTCCCGAATTTGAACCAGAAGGGCTGTAAATTGCGGTATTAATACCAATCAACCGACCAGCACTGTCCAGCAATGGTCCACCCGAGTTACCTGGATTGATGGCTGCGTCAGTTTGAATCAGGTTTTTGATAACGATATTATTTTCAGCACTTAGGGTACGATTCAGTGCTGAAACTATCCCAGTGGTGAGTGTATAGTCCAGGCCAAATGGATTACCAATAGCATAAACTTTCTGCCCGACCTTTAAATCATGACTGCTGCCAATAGGTACAGGCGGAGGGGCATTGAAAGGTACACTTATCCGCAATACTGCTAAATCATGAGATGGGCTGTTGCCTACCAGTACGGCACGATAACTGCGACCATCATTTAAAAATACAATGGCCTCA
The DNA here is from genome assembly GCA_028571885.1 of Gammaproteobacteria bacterium. Classification (GTDB taxonomy): domain Bacteria; phylum Pseudomonadota; class Gammaproteobacteria; order GRL18; family GRL18; genus GRL18. The sequence goes on from JAPVVU010000304.1 coordinate 2,323, forward strand.
GAAGCATTTTCAATCACATGCTGATTGGTTACAACATGTCCAAGATTATCCCAGATAAATCCAGAACCCGTACCTTTGGAAACACTATAGACATCACGGGTCCATGGATTGATCACCTGTTGACGGGTATTAATATAAACCACACTGGGGCTTGCCAGTTCAAAGATTTCTATAGTATTTTTCTCATCCTCGGCAAGCACACCCCGCGCTGAAACAGAACGTGGCTCTGATGTCATGCCGATAAGATGATGTTTTATCAATGGTAGTAGCTGTATAACAACAAGTACAACGACAATACCAGCAATAATCCAACTCAACCGCCTGCGAAATAAATCATCTTGATTATTCATAAATAATAGAAATGCATTGTTAATAAAAGTACTAAATATGGACTATTTTAACGGTTAGCTGCAGCAGAGTAAATTCTGCAGTGTCAGTGTTCAATAAAATGTTCAATAAAAGACAGGCAAATTCTAATACCAGGGCCCAATAAAATTATAATCAACTTGTCTCAGAGCATATTTTTTATTACTATTAAATTCAAAACTAATAAAAAAATTCTTGTCAATTAATTACCTGTCTTAAACAAATTTGTGATTTTCTAAAACTTAATTACATCAGGACTTGAGAATATGCATTTGCACAAATATATACAGTGGTTACTAGCAACATGTTTGTTATTAAATCTATCTATAAGTCAGGCTTTGGAAACTGTGCCGGTTATTCATCAAACTGCAGTACGATATTTTTATCTCGATGGTATTGTTGAGGCTATCAACAAAACCACTATCTCTGCCCAGACAACGGGTGAAATTAAGGAAATTCTGTTTGATGTTGATGATTATGTTGAAAAAGACAACATCATTCTTTCCTTAAAAAATACAGAACAACTGGCCAGTGTCAAAAAGGCAGAAGCAGCTATACAGGAAGCCAGGGCACTCAACTTGAAAGCTCGTCAGGAATATGAGCGGGTAAAAACAATCTATGAAAAAAAGCTCGTATCCAAATCTTCTCTGGATGAGGCAAGAGCACAACTGCATGCTACCAATGCCAGGGTGGATGCCGCTCAAGCAGGATTGACTCAGGCAAAGGAGCAGCTCTCCTATACTCAGGTGTCAGCACCCTACAGCGGCATAGTTATTCAGCGACATGTCGAACCTGGAGAAATCGTTCAGCCGGGCATACCGCTTATGACAGGCTTATCACTTGAACATTTGCGAGTGAGTGTGGCTGTACCACAAAGTCTGATCAATAAATTGCGTCATTTTTCTAAGGCTGCCATTATCCTTCCGGAAACGGGACAGGTTGTTGCTGCCAGGCACATTACAATTTTTCCTTTTGCAGATCCTTCCACTAATACTTTTCAGGTTCGCCTTGATCTCCCTGTCGGAATAAAACAGTTATTTCCCGGAATGTATGTCAAGGTCTCTCTGGTAACGGGAGAGAAACAGAAATTAACAGTACCGTCTAAGGCGGTTGTCTATCGTTCTGAGGTGACGGGGATTTATGTCGTGGCTCAGGATGGCCGGATCAGTTTCCGGCAAATTCGCAGTGGCGGTGAAAATGGAAAGGAGACAATTATTATCCTTGCCGGCCTTGAGGAAGGTGAACAGGTAGCATTAGATCCTATCGCTGCGGGTATATTATTGATTAAGCAGCATAAAGAAAGAGTAGAAAGCAAAGAACATAAGGAGAACCAGAGTGAATAAACTGGGTATCTCTGGTCTTACAGCCAAAGCTTTTCTTACGACACAAATAACACCATTATTAGCACTGGTGGGTGTTTTAATCGGGCTGTTTGCTGTTATGGTTACTCCCAGAGAGGAAGATCCGCAAATTAACGTCACCTTTGCTAATGTATTTATTCCCTTTCCCGGTGCTACAGCCTCACAGATAGAACAACAGGTAACAACACCAGCTGAACAAGTACTGTCAGAGATTGTTGGTATAGAACATGTTTATTCTTCATCTATGCCTGGCATGGCGGTGTTGACCATTCGTTATAAAGTTGGTGAAA
>JAPVVU010000305.1 GCA_028571885.1 Gammaproteobacteria bacterium
TGGTTATAGCCATAACTCATACAGATAATTTGAAAACCGGCCGCACGTGCCGCTTTTACATCACTGATTGAATCACCCAGCATCAGAGAATCTTCGGCTAACACACCGAGTTGTTCTGCTGAATAAAGCAAAGGCATTGGATCGGGTTTTTTCTTTTCCAGTGAGTCACCACTGACAATCGACTCGAAATAATCAAATAAACCCAGATCTTTTAACAATGGATGCGTAAAAGTTTCTGCCTTATTGGTCACACAGCCCAATTTATAACCCGCTGCCTGCAGATAATCAATGCCTTCTTTAACACCGGGATAAAGACAGCTGCGCTTTGACGTATTGTCCTTATACAAATCCATAAAGATAGGATAAGCCTTATCAAACAGCGCCTCATCCGGCTCACCATCTAATTGCCCGATCAAAGCACGACGCACCAGGCGCTCAACACCATTACCAACCCAGTGTCGAACTTCAGCTTCACCATGTGGTGCCATATCAACCGCTTTAAGCATCTCATCAACACAATAAGCAAGATCGGGTACACTGTCAACCAGTGTACCATCAACATCAATCAACACCATTTTTGGCTTTCTTACTTTGGAATTAAGAGTCACATTATTTATCGTAGCCAAAATTATTTACCAACTTTAGCTAATTCAGCACGCATCTGATCAATTGTCGCTTTATAATCATCCGTGTTGAAAATTGCAGAACCTGCGACAAACATATCAGCACCCGCTTCAGCAATCTCTGCAATGTTATTGATTTTAACACCACCGTCAATCTCTAAACGGATATCATAACCACTGTCATCAATCAGTTTACGTGCTTCACGTAATTTATTGAGAGTCTCAGGAATAAAGCTCTGACCGCCGAAACCGGGGTTTACTGACATCAGTAATATCACATCAACCTTATCCATCACATGCTTCAACACAGATAATGGTGTTGCAGGATTAAAAACTAAACCTGATTTACAGCCAGATTCACGAATTAATGATAAACTGCGATCAATGTGCTCAGATGCTTCAGGGTGGAAAGTAATATAGCTTGCACCCGCTTTAGCAAACTCAGGTATAATCACATCAACGGGTTTAACCATTAAATGAACATCAATTTCCTGTGTAATGCCATGATTTCTCAGTGCTTCACAAATCATAGGTCCAATAGTCAAAACAGGTACATAGTGATTGTCCATGACATCAAAGTGGATAACATCAGCACCGCTGTCCAGAACGTTAACACACTCTTCACCCAGACGAGCGAAATCAGCAGATAAAATAGATGGTGCAATTAAAGACTTTGCCATGACAAATCTCCATAAAATTATTAAACTGTGAGAAAATTCCAAGAGTAAACGATTACAAAAGCGAATTTATACCCACATCAGAAAAACAAACGAGTATTTTAAACGATAACTATGAATATTTCAGCATTTAATCCTCGATTTACCTCTAATAGCAGATTTTTGCTATTGATAGCCAGTCTTATATCCCTTATTTCTCTTGAGGTGCTGGCAATGAATACAGACAGTGAAAAGCGCTGGGCAGAACAGTTGCGCGACAATATTGTTATTGGCGAACCAACCGATCTTCCCCTCATAGGCGTAAAGTCTGATGGTTCGGCAGGCAAAAGTGCTGAAAATACCTTTTTCGGCATTTATACGCCTCATACAACCAGTTCGCCTAAAGGTGCCGTGATCCTGATGCATGGCAGTGGCGCTCATCCTGACTGGGGGGACATCATCCATCCTTTACGCTCAGAATTGCCCGACAAAGGCTGGGCCACCCTGTCAATTCAACTCCCTCTGGCTATACCTGAGCAAAAAGATGAAGAGAGTCTGAAAAAGGTCATTGATTCCTCAGTCCCAAGAATAGAGGCAGCCATCAATTTTCTGAAAGCAAAGTCATATGATCGTATCGTCCTGGTTTCTCATAGTTTCGGCACTCTGATGGCTCTCAATTTTTTACAACTCAAAGCAGATGCAAAAAATCCAGACGAAACTCCTCTGATAAGTGCTGCCGTGATCATTGGCACACCCTCCTCAGGTACTTCAGCCCCGTTTAACAGTCCGATGATGATTGAAAAAATAAAAATTCCTTTATTAGATCTCTACGGCAGTAATGATCTGGATAAAGTTATGCGCTCCGCCAAAGCTCGAAAAACAGCAGCAAATAAAGCGAAAAATAAAAACTACAGACAAGTTGAAACCATCGGTGCCAACCACTTCTATAATGGACTGAATGATGAGCTGGTGGTTTATGTCACCAATTGGCTCAATAAAACTTTTTCTCCCTGAACTCTTTATCAGGAGTGATGTCGAAATAACTCTTATTAGAACATGTTTGGCTGAAGGCTCATATGCAGATATAATAAGCTGCAATTTATCTTATTTTACTTATTATTGAGGCTTTTCTATGAGTTATTCTCTTGCATTTACACTTCATTTAATCGGAGCCGTTATCTGGGTTGGCGGCATGTTTTTCGCGCACATGGTACTCAGACCCTCCGCAGTAGAAGAACTCGAGCCACCTCAACGCTTACCACTTTGGGTCGCTGTCTTTGGACGTTTTTTCTTTTGGGTCTGGATTGCAGTGGCCACAATTCTCATTTCAGGCTACTGGATGATTTTTGATGTGTTTGGCGGTCTTATAGGCTTAAAAGCACATTATATACAGACAATGCATGTCATTGGACTCATCATGACAGCTATTTATGCTTATATTTTCTTTGTGCCTTACAAAAAATTAAAAACGGCAGTGGCCAATAAAGAATACCCTGTCGGTGGTGCACTGATGAATAAAATACGTCAATTAGTGACAATCAATCTTGTGCTGGGTTTGATTACAATTGTTGTGGCCAGTGGCGGGAAATATATAAACCTATAGTGGGCGCTCGTAAAGTAATGAGGATCAAAAGCCAGAGTGCGGGCAGGTGTAAGTTCACCTTACAAGGGTCGCTGCTAGTACATCCATGTAGCGCTCACCCTCGCCATCCATGGCTCGAAATGCCCTTTGTAAGGCAAACTTACACCTGCCCACCCTCTTACCCACATCACGTTTCTCGCTGGGGGTGAAAGGACAAGAGCAATGAAAAATCAAAAGATAAAAAATAGTGCATCACTCCAAAACCTTGAAGCATTGCTTTGCCTAAAGCACTTCACTTACTGTTGATAGATCTTTCTTTTGCTGTGGCTTTTGATTTTGGACACCACTAGTGAGGATAAATGGCGTAGAGAGTGTTGGGTGGACGGGTTCGTCTAAATGGGGTGTTGAATGACATGGATGTCATTCACAAGCGTTACATGGACGTACTTGCAGCGTCCCTATTTAGACGAACCCGTCCACCCAATAATCGTTTTCTAATCCTACCCATCCGAACGACAAATTTAAATTTTATTTCTTGCGACTATCTTTAACCATCTCATAAGCCGCTTTAATTTGTTGTGTTTTTTCAGTCGCCATCTGAATCATCTCTTCTGGTAAGCCTTTAGAAACTAATTTATCCGGATGATGTTGATTCATTAAACGCCGATAGGCTTTTTTAACTTCTGCATCAGTAGAGGACCTGGGCACACCTAACATCTCATAAGCTTCTTTGAGTAAAGCAGATGGGCTTTTATGTTCATCACCCTGTCCATAATAATAACGATTACCACCCAGACCAAGATTGGAACTCACCAGGGCAATTAATTGTTCAACATGGCGCGTGGTAAATCCCAAACGCTGAGCAACTTTATTAATAATCAGCTGTTCTGAGGCATCTATTTTTCCATCGGCCAGTGCCGCATGGAGTTGAATTTCCAGAAACATCTGCAGCAAAGTTGTCTTTCGATGTGCCACCTGTTTAAATTGAAACAATACACCTTCCAGATCAAAATCTGAGCGCTTACCTTTATTAAACAAATCGATGGCTGCTTTCTTTTGTTCGGCATCCAGCCTCATATGATCCATAATCTGCTTCGCCATAGCAATTTCATCTTTGCTCACAACACCGTCGGCTTTGGCAATATGTCCCATGATAGAAAAAGTAGCTGAGAAGAAGGCAGCCTGAGTTAACTCATTGTTAACCCCCATACCTTCCTGCATACCTTGCTGCATAGGTTTATCAACTAATTTGTGGCCAATCACACTACCAATTAATAAACCCAGTGGCCCACCCATAGAAAAACCAACTGCACCACCTAAAAACTTACCCCACCAACTCATCTTTTTTTCCTCATGTTCCAGGGAATTAAACAAAAAACAGTTCGATCATAACAAAAAGAACCAACTTATTGAATTTTATGTTAGCGTATTCACAAATATAATATCAAGCACTCTTAAACACA
>JAPVVU010000306.1 GCA_028571885.1 Gammaproteobacteria bacterium
AACCCTTAGACACCCATTTGATCCACCAACTTGCAAACACCTGTGAGCTGTTACTCACTTTGGAAGACAATACCATAATTGGCGGTGCTGGAAGTGCCGTGAATGAAAGCCTGGCCAGCCGTGCTGCAACTTGTCCTATTATTAATCTGGGGCTGCCTGATGACTTTCCTGAACACGCAACGCAGCAGCAAATACACCATGACTATGGACTCGACTGTTCCGGGCTGGTCAAGACCATACAGGAAAAACTACCGGTAGAGTAGAGTGAGCGGCTGTAAATCAAAACGCTGAAGGCTCTTTATTTAAACCGCTGAGGGCTCTTAATTTAAACCGCTGAAGGCTCTTAATTTAAACCGCTGAAGGCTCTAAACATAAGAAACCTAAAGGTTGTCATCTCTTCTCGGGATGCCTATAATCCTAATTTGTAACTATTCAGCATATTATTTATAAAGAGCCTGTGGTTGCTTATTTTTCTGACGTTGATTGTCTGAGCGTAGCGAGTTCTCAACGTCAGAAAAATAAGTGACCATGGGCTCAACAGTGGTCATTAAGAAATATAAGCTGAATAGTTACCCTAATTTAACCTGAACTCTGGATAACAAAATAACCAACGTATTGATATAACTTGATTTATTCCAGAAGACGCTGTGAATACATCCATGTAAGCTTGGCTTTGGCATCCATGCCAAAGACACTTCTTCCATAAACCAAGCCATATCAATACTTAGTGCGTACTTTTACTCTGTTTCTTAAACAGAGTTCAGATTAATTTAATGGCAAATCAGAACAATAAGGAAATCAATGGGCCTTTTATCGCGTCTTAGCAGTTTTTTTTCGTCTTCAAAACAAAACGATAAAAAATCAAATTCCCAATTAGACGCAGAGATAGAAACTCTCATTTTTACCAGTGATGCCACTATTTTAATTGTCGATGATTCAAAAACTCAAATAGCAGTCTGTCAAAAATGGCTGGGGGATGCCGGTTATAAGACGATAACCGCGAATGATGGCCGGGAAGGGATTCTGAAGACTAAACAGGAACATCCTGATCTTATTCTGATGGATATCGTTATGCCGAATGTCAATGGCTTCCAGGCAACCCGCTATCTGAAGCGTCAGCCAAGCACCAAACACATTCCTATTGTTTTAATCAGTGGGGAGGAACAATCATCCGGCAAAATCTGGGCTAAAAAATTAGGCGCCTGTTGTTTTATGGTGAAACCCATGGACAAAGACAAACTCTTACGACTGACCAGCCGTGTTCTGGATCACTATCCCCAAGCAAAGTAACAGCGGTTTATGTGACTTCAAAATCAACGTGATAACCAGAAAATTTCCGGACATTGATTACGCCTGTGTCCAGGATTAAATATTGTCCTTTTATTCCCAGCAAAGTACCTTCCACCAACGGTTGTTTATCCAAATTAAATGATTTCACTTTTTGCGGATATTGTTCAACAGGATAGAGTATTTCAGTCATTGCATCATTTTCAATCGTTTCAACCGCACCTTCAGGCAGCTCAGATTTCAATACTTCAATCTGTTCAGAAAATAATTCATTTAATTCCTGCTGATGCTGAAGCAGATCCATTTCTTCAACCTGGTTTTTGAGCATTCTTTGCCATTGCGTTCGATCAGAAATTTTCTGCTTATACAAAATTTCCACCAATCCGGAATAATAGCGCTGGCTGACTTTGAATATTGCTAATGCCTGAATGGCACCCTGATCAATCCAGCGAGTCGGCAGCTGATCGCCACGAGTAATACCCACTTTTAAACCTGATGAGTTAGCCAGATAAACATAGTGTGACTGCATACAATTTTCCTGCCCCCACTGAGGTTCCCTGCATGTACCCGCTTCAAAGTGACATTTTTCAGGGCTCATAATGCATTTATCACAGGCAGCCAGACGAGTAAAACAGGGATAGCAATACCCCTGATTAAAACTTTTATTGCTTTTACGACCGCAGGACACACAATGAATCTCATTTTTAAATCGTATAGTCAGTTGTTTTCCCAACATAGCGTTGAGTGAAACATTTGCCAAACCCTCACCCAGCATTAAAAAATAGTCTACCGGCGTTACTGAATTTTTATACTGAACCTGCATTTTGCGTAAATGCCCGCTATAAATTGTCATATTTTTCTACTTTTTTCCTCATTTAACCTTTTTTGCCAATCTTTTTTGCCAGGAGTGCCCAATTAAAGCCCGTCCCTGGATCAGTTTTACGGCCAGGTGCGATGTCACTATGGCCAATAATACGCTCTTGAGTGATTTTAGGGAAATAGTCCATTAAGGCATCGACAACACCTGTCAGAGTATTATACTGGGCCATCTCAAACGGGCTATTATCCGTGCCTTCGAGTTCAATGCCAATAGAAAAATCATTACAATTTTCCTGTTCATCTAATTGAGATTGCCCGGCATGCCAGGCGCGTGAATGGAGATTGACATATTGAACCAATTCACCGGTCCGACGGATCAATAAATGAGCAGAGACTTCTAAACCTCGAATTTCATCATAAAAAGGATCCTTATCACAATCCAGTTCATTAACAAAAAAATGACTGATATCATCTCCTTCATAGCAGCCTGGAGGCAATGAAATCGAGTGAATAACAATGGCATCAACGGCAATATTCTCAGGTCTGTCATTGTAGTTTGGTGAACAAACCTTATGAGATTGCTTAAACCAGCCAGCAGAAATATCATACATATATAAAAAAATAACCTTTCTTTTATTTAACTGTAAAAATGGAGTGTAAATATCTGATAAATGTTCTATTATTGTAATCAAGCAAGCGAATAAAATTCGCATAAATTTTAGACTGCACTGCCAGTACAGGTAATTGATACCGTTAATTTAAGTAAGCATCTAATCTTTCTGTGATTGTAGACTAGCTCAAAGACATATTGCTTTATAAGTATTATAATTGAACTATACTAAAATATTCTAACTACTGCTTCCTGTTCTCACCGTTATTAATCGCTGAAAATATCGAATTTCAGCAAACACTAACACTAACACCTAGATGATAGATGATAGATGACGATGAAACCAGGACAGATAATGGTGTGGTCAAAATGCAGCCTAAAAACAATATCTTACAGTTTGGTCGTCAACAAAAAAAAACGTCTGAAACAGACAAGCTTCGTCACAAAAGCAGTTTAACACAAGACTATCTATTACAAAAAGACAGGGTACAAAACTCCATGACGCCTGAAGGTCCATTAGGTGATTTAATTCAATACACCAGTCAATGGACAAATGATGCCATATCAACATTATTTGACAATGTTGACACACAGCTGTTTGAAATGGCTGAAAAATCTGAGAATGCAACGGATCAAAATATCTATTTTGATGCCATGCGGATTGTCCGTTTACGCCGCAGTATTGCTTATGAAGAATTTATTAGCAATGTGAACCTCGGTTTTAACATTGAAACGATACAGGGTGAAAAAAGAGCAGAAGAAGTTATATCCGATATGGAGAGTCTGTCTCTGGTGGCTGATGACAACCTCGAAGAAGATCTGGCGACACACAATATGGTCGCTAAAGCAGAACGCGACAATAAAGACAACATTAATCAATTAAATCAACGTCTTTCTTATCTCTATAATGGCTTAAAAATCACCACTGAAAATAACCCCATGGGCCCCACTTCACTGTGTAATTCCTTTGCGCTTGCTGCTGATACCCTTGAGGCTGAAATTAAAGTTAAGCTGCTGGTCTTTAAACTCTTTGATCTTAACGTCATAACCAAACTAAACGAGCTTTATGAACATGCTAATCAAATGCTTGTTGAAAAAGGGATTCTGCCTAATCTTAAAGTCAGCTATAGAGGTGCAGTAAAAAAACAAGCTCACCCTGCTGGTGCAGGCCTGGGCGGGCTTATCAACACACCCGTGCAGAATGATGCAGAACAAGCCGGGTTTTCTCAGTTCATCCAGCAACCTAATCAGCAGCAAATGGCTAATAGCGACGAAGCACAGGCCTTTGCACTCATCCAACAATTAATTTCTCAAAACAGGCATGGCCAGCAGCAGATACCGCAAGCTCAATATGCTTCAACTGAAGATGTTATGTCATCTTTAAGCCATCTGCAGGTTGCACCCGAGTCATATGTCAACACATCAGGACAAATTGCCGGCAGCGGTGCTATAACCAGTAACCTGCTTAAAGAAGCCCTGAAACAGTCTTTGCAGTCAGACCAGCAGAAGCAGGCCATTAACCAGAGTGATGATGACATAATCGATGTTATCGGCATGTTATTTGATTTCATTCTGGATGACAAAAACCTGGTTGATTCGGTCAAATC
>JAPVVU010000307.1 GCA_028571885.1 Gammaproteobacteria bacterium
GCCACAGCCTCAATACGGCAATCCTTATAACAATCAATATGGAAACCCATATAGCAATCCATACGGTAATCAATATCGTAATCCATACGGCAACCCATATGGTAATCCTTATGGATATGACAATAATCAATATCAGCAGCCTGCCGCACAACCTGCACAATAAGTAACTTTTTCAGCTTTATAGCTGACAGTATCTTGTATACTGTCAGCTATGAATATCAATCTACTCCCAATTTGTCAGAACTATTATATCAATAAGCATCTTATAGGAGATTTTAAAAAATGATCTCCAGGCAGTCTGATATACTTCTTACTACAATCAATGCCAGCTATATCCATGCTTCAGTTGGGCTACGCTATCTGTATGCTAATCTTGATGAATTACAGTCTCAGACCTCAATTTTAGAATTTACCAGTCATTTAAGACCCGCCGATATTGCCGAAAAAATACTTCAGGTAAAGCCCTTAATCATTGGTTTTGGCGTCTATATCTGGAACACTGAGCACACGACAAAAGTCGTCAGTTTAATAAAAGCAGTTGCGCCTGAAATCATTATAATTATTGGTGGTCCTGAGGTCAGTTATGAATATGAACAACAAGCGATTTTTCAGCTTGCAGATTATTTAATTCCAGGGGCTGCTGATACAGGTTTTGCCAGACTTTGTCATCATATATTGCAGCAAAGAAATAAAAACGCCACTGCTAACTCTGAGCATAATCTTTTTTTATTTAAGGAGCCTATTCTTAATGGCAAGGTTTTCAACGTTCAGGAACCCCCGCTGGATCAGCTTAAACTGCCATATCAGTATTATACGGATGAGGATATAAATAACAGAGTTTTATATGTAGAGGCATCACGAGGCTGTCCTTTTAAATGTGAATTCTGTCTGTCTGCTTTAGATAAAACATCTCAGCCATTTGATATTGATGTTTTTCTTAAAGAAATGAAGTATCTCTATGACCGGGGTGCCCGAAATTTCAAGTTTGTTGATAGAACCTTTAACCTGAAAATTCAAACAAGTTTAAAAATTCTTGAATTTTTTCTTGAACGCCTTGATGAAAAACTTTTTTTACATTTTGAAATTATTCCAGATAGATTGCCTGATGCCTTAAAAGAAGCTATTACTCGATTTCCAGTGGGTTGTTTACAGTTTGAACTCGGTGTGCAAAGTTTTAATCCAGTCGTTCAGGACTTAATTAGTCGAAAACAAGATAATAATAAGACTTTGGCAAATTTAAACTGGCTGAGAAATAATTCTAATGCGCATATTCATGCCGATCTGATTTTCGGTTTACCAGGTGAAAATTTGAGCAGTTTTGCCGAAGGATTTAACCAGTTATATAATTTGCGGCCGCATGATATTCAATTGGGTATCTTAAAGCGTTTGAGAGGTACACCTGTTATCCGTCATACTGAACAATATAAACTGGTTTTTGAATCATCTGCACCGTATAGTATTTTAGCCACCAGCCTGATTGATTTTTTCCTCATTCAACGTGTGAGTCGATTTGCCCGCTATTGGGAATTAATTGCTAACTCCGGTCATTTTAAATTAACACTTAAATTATTACTGGCTGATCAGGCTTTTGAACGTTTTTTGATCTTCAGTGACTGGATCTATGATTTTTCTGGCAAAACTCATCAAATATCACTCAGAAAACTCTATGACTATTTGTATTATGGCTTTAATCACTGTTTTTCAATGAAAAATGATGAAATTGTTAATGCCTTGCTTAAAGATTACAACAACGCAGGTTTAAAGGGGACACCTGAGTTTTACAAAGCGTTCAATCAAACCTATGAGAACTCATTATGATTTTAAAAATTCTTATTCTATTACTAGTACCTGTCATTAGTTTTTCTCACTCGCTGAATCGTGTCTTTACAGAGGTTAATCCCACGGTTGTTGTGATACATACTACCGGCAATAAATCCAACAAAGTCAATTCTACCGATAATAGCTTAAAGAAGAATGTTGGCTCGGGTGTCGTCATTTCAAATGATGGCAAAATTATGACTGCATCTCATCTTGTTCATTCTGCTGACACCATTGAAGTTGAGTTTTTAAATGGGGATTTGATTCCTGCACGGGTTCTTTCATCTGTTCCTCATGCTGATGTGGCATTAATACAGCTCAATCTTGTACCTGAAAAACTTCAGGTTGCTGTGCTGGGTGATTCAGACCATGTTTTAGTCGGTGATGAAGTATTTGTCATCGGTGCGCCTTATGGTTACAGCCATACTATCAGCAAAGGTATTGTCAGCGCGCGTTATAAACCCGGTGAACTTGATACTGAATTGGGGATGAGTGAACTGATACAAACGGATGCTGCTATCAATACCGGTAATTCAGGCGGTCCAATGTTTAATGAACAGGGTGAAGTGATTGCAATTGTCAGCCATATCATTTCTCTTTCGGGTGGAAATGAAGGACTTGGTTTTGCTGTCACATCTAATATGTCAAAAAAATTATTACTGGAAGATAAGCCGGTATGGAGTGGTCTGGATGGAATTATTATTACCAAACTGGCTAAAATATTAAATGTGCCTCAGTCTGCCGGTTATCTGGTACAGCATGTCGCACATAACTCCATTGCTTATAAACTAGGTATTCAGGGCGGTTCCATACCGACGACTATTTATGAGACTCATTTCCTTCTGGGGGGAGATATCATCATTGAAATGCTGGGAGTAACCATTGAAAATAAACCTGATACTTTCAAAAATATTAGAAAAAAACTGTCCTTATTAAATCGTGGTGATGAAATTACAGTTAAAGTATTACGAAAAGGAAAAATAATGACTTTATTAACACAGCTAAATGAAAAATATTAAAATAGTTAATGACTTTTTGTTAAATTTGTATTTTAATTCAGGCACAGATTTATAGTTTTGCACTTAACTCTCAGCTCCTAACACTAATCAGGTTGAAATATGTTTCAAATCCGAATTCATGGACGAGGCGGTCAGGGCGTTGTTTCAGCATCTGAACTCTTATCAGTCGCGGCTTTTTCAGAAGGCAAATATTCTCAATCCTTTCCCAGTTTTGGTTCAGAACGAATGGGCGCGCCGGTTCAGGCTTTCGCGCGTATTAGTGATTCTAATATTACTATTCGTGAACCAGTTATGGAGCCTGATATGCTTATCATTCAGGACCCAACATTATTTCATGCAATTGATGTTTTTGACGGGGCTAAAACAGATGGTTATTTATTGATCAATAGTTCCAGAACACCTGCGGAACTAGGGATTGAAGAGATGACGTCTAAATACCCCAAAAACCATGTGATGACTCTGCCTGCAACTGAACTGGCACTTAAATATATAAAACAGCCTAAACCTAATACAGTATTGCTCGGTGCCTTTGCCGCTTTAAGTAATATGGTGAATATCCCTGCCTTAGAAGAGGCGATTCGCGGTAAGTTCCCCAAAAAAATTGCAGAAGCTAATATAACGGCAACCACTGCAGGCTATAATTTTGTCTGTAAAAAACTACAACAAGCACAAGGATCATAGTTTATGCTTCACCAAATGAGTGGTTCAATTGCTGTTGCAAAAGCAATTGCTCTTTGTCGTCCTGATGTCATTCCGTGTTATCCAATTACACCGCAAACTCATATTGTTGAACACTTAAGTGTGTTAGTGAAAAGCGGTCAGTTAGAAAACTGCGCTTATGAAAATGTCGAGTCTGAATTTGCATCCATGAGTTTTTGCATTGGTTCCTCTGCTGCCGGGGCAAGAACTTATACTGCTACGGCCAGTCAGGGCTTATTGTATATGATGGAAGCTGTTTATAATGCTTCAGGACTGGGATTACCCATTGTTATGACGCTGGGTAATCGAGCGATTGGTGCACCGATTAATATCTGGAATGATCATTCTGATGCGATGTCTGTGCGTGATGCAGGCTGGATTCAACTCTTTGTTGAAAGCAATCAACAGGCTGTTGATGTGCATATTCAGGCATTTAAACTGGCCGAAGCTCTGAGCTTGCCTGTGATGGTTAATATGGATGGTTTTATTCTGACTCATGCGATTACGCGTGTTGATTTACCGGATCAGGAAAAGGTTGATCAATTCTTACCGCCTTTTGTTCCAAGACAAAAACTGGATACTCAATCTCCTTTAACAATCGGTGCTATGGTTGGCCCGGAAGCTTTTACTGAAGTCCGTTATCTGGCGCATCATAAACAAAAAGAAGCACTGACAATTATTGAACAGCAGGCAGAAGAATTTTCAGCTATCTTCGGTCGGGATTCCGGTGGCCTGGTTAAATCTTATTTTGCTGAAGATGCCGATA
>JAPVVU010000308.1 GCA_028571885.1 Gammaproteobacteria bacterium
TCATTCATTATTGTGCTCTGACTGCGTCAAATCGCCCAATAATGAATGACAGGCTCTGATGCGGATGTTAAATAAAGAATGTTCACTATTTCCCCTCATGGGGCCTACTTTTGGTGGAACACTTATTTAGATAATACTTTCTGGCAACTGACTTAAAATTGCGTTAGATAGCATTGTTTCATAACTTTAACTTTTCAATATTTAGCGAGCCTGTTTTCCAGTTGTTGCTCTTTTTCTTTAGTTTTACGAATAATGTACTGGTGATATTGTTGTATAACCGCTTCGGGTAATTTTCTTTCTACAGCCCTTGATAAATTGGCTTCATAGCGTGTAAGTTCAATATCGATCTGAGTCATTTTCATATCCTTTTGTGGGCTAATATTTTCTAACTGAATTGAATAATAGAAAAGAGATCAGAATATTTCTGTGACAAAGTACCACTTACTACTCCCATGATTCAGATTTGTTAAACCTGTCACATTATTTTTAATAGTAATGTTTCAAAAGTGAACGTGTGTACGTTGTGAATGTTGTTTTAATATTCAGGAAAAAGCCGAATAGAGATATATAGAAAACGTTGTCAACAGCGGATTTTATCCCGGAAACATTTTGTCAAAAAATGAACGACTAAAACCAGACATTCGTTTGTTTCCAATCAAAATAAGCGGCACAC
The DNA here is from genome assembly GCA_028571885.1 of Gammaproteobacteria bacterium. Taxonomy (GTDB): domain Bacteria; phylum Pseudomonadota; class Gammaproteobacteria; order GRL18; family GRL18; genus GRL18. The sequence goes on from JAPVVU010000308.1 coordinate 674, forward strand.
CTTTTCCACTCAAGCGTTTAAAATCTTTACGTCCTTTAACGGATTTCTCAATATCATATTCAGTAAATGGAATACCTTTCTCATTAAAATATTTTTTAGCTTTTTTACAAACACCACACCAGGTTGCACTATACATCACAATTTTGTTGTTGGTGCCTAATGGATTATTAGAAATACTGGGATTTTTAACGGTATTGATTTTGAGTTTAACTGTCTCTGCCCTGACATTTTGAGGCGGTTTTTTATCAGTGAATCGGACATTGCCGTCTTTATCCGTGTATTTATAGATTTCAGCGATGGAAGGCTGTGTTATGACCAATAAGAATAAGGTAATGAGTAAACTGCAGGTATTTTTCATTTTTATCACTAAGTATTTTATTGTAATTTTTCAGACAACGCTTTCTTAGTGAGTGTTTTACGATCGTAAAAAATGCTCTTACCACTAATGCTGACCGGAATACCCATTGCGACTTCACAATCAATATAACCCAGAGCACGGGCAGCGGCGCCCACTCTCTGCTGAACCCGATTATCAACATTAAACAGACTGGCCTGTTTTGCTGCTGAAGCAAGTGCAACACCTATATCCATCATGCGCATAATACAGTGAGGCCCGGTATAACCCATTTCAAAATCTTTCAGCTCTCTTGCCTCTTCAAATTCTTTACAGGTACGGTAGCCGCAGCCGCCGCAATCATATCCTGCGGTGACAGGGCCTGCCAGCCCGATTAATAACAGTCCCTGGGCATTTTCAGTATTATCCGCATCACGGTGCCAATAATTTTCTTTTGAGCTGTTATGTGCATATTTGCGCATTTCATCGGCAACTTTCTGCAGATCTTCACTGTCTGTCAGGGCAACAATTTCCAGGCAGTCTTTACCACCGGCCTTGGGTGCTGTCATGGCTGAGGCCGCCATTAAGTTAATCACGGTTTCGATGGTTTCTTTTATGCTTTTCTGCTTCATTTTTCTATGACTCTTGTTGGTAAATTCTTTATCTGGCTGTTAAATTGTGCTGAAAATTTCATAATACGTCGTTTATTGACGCCAAAATCACTATAACCTGTTCGTGAAGCGGAGCGCATATGGAGCTTGTGGGCGCTATTATCCTGCCTGAGTTCAAAATCGTCTACAAATCTAAATAGACTGGATGTAAATGTGGCGGCGAGGTATTTATTTTCTTCTTTTGTACTCTCGTTTATAACAGTCCCCCCCATGTCCAGGATGATGCTTTTTGCCAGCGGCATAATCTGCTCTTTTATTGAATCCGGAAAATCCAGTGGCGGCAGATAATGTGTGGTGTCATCAGGATATTCAGTATTGATGCAGTTAGGCTTGTCCGGACAGGCCGGTAGTGGTCTGTTAATTTGCTTCATAGTTTGTTTTTGATTGTCCACCTGATGGGCAGCCTGATTTGTATTCTCACTGGCTAAAATAAGGTGAGGTATTAAAATCAGAGAAAAAATAAAGGCTGTGCTTATGATTGTTTTTGCTGTTTTTATCGTCATCTTCTTTAATGCTCATTTAAAGTTTAAGCAGGGTTAAATTATGGTTTGAGTAGGCACCTGTGTCAATGTAGTTAATATTCCCTTTTTTCTGAGGTATATCGACTATAGTGTGACCACAATAAATTTCATCAACGCCATCAATTCGGTATTTTTTTCTTTTTGAAGAGAAAATGTATTTGCGTGAGAAAAGAATACTGTAAAGCACATTCGTTTTATTTAATTCAGCTTCCAGTGACGGCCATTTGACCTGTTCCGGAATTTCTGCGTGAACAATGCCTATTTTTTTCGTACTTGATTTAATTTCAATGGCATAGGGCAGTTTTTTTATGGCTTCAATCCAGATATTTAATGCCGGATATATTTCTGAAATCGGCTCATCCCGATGAATATCATCGGCCAGTTTCTGAATATGTATGCCCAGATAGTCGGCGATCCAGATCCCGCCATTATGAATATGAAATCGAAAGGCATCATTACGAAAAACGGGTGTATCTTCTGTACACCAGTCGAGAAACATTTGTTCATGGTTACCGCGAATACAATAGAACCAGCTTTCATTCAGGTAATCGAGTGCTTTTTCAGAGTAAATACCACGATCAATAATATCACCGACACTGAACAGGCGATCCAGTTGCGGATCGAAACTGACTTCGGCCAGCTTTTCTTCCAATAGATCAAAACAGCCATGGAGATCACCGCAAACAAAATCACGTCCTTTATTATTTTTGAATAAGTACTGTATTTTCAATTAATTAAACGCCTGAGCACATGAGTGTCTTAAACCTGATTCCTATTAGATATTATTTTTCTGCCTGATTATAGCAGTTACAGGTATGAAATTCATAAGCCTTTAGTCAAACCCGGGAAGAGAAATTTAACAGAAAAAACATGGTATTTTGTAAGGAATTTGTGAATGTAGGATATCGCTGACTGACCAGATGTTGAACATAGGATAAAATAATAAATGTCGAATATCTTCTTCCTGTGAGAAAATTTATGAGTACATTCCAAATCCCCAACGATGATTATTCTGTTGAAGAAATTTCTTATGATGACATGATGGTAATTCTTTCTACTCAGACTCAGGGGACGACCCGGATACAGGAAAATACGGACTCTCAATTAGATTTGTCAGAAAGTAATGACTCCTTAAAAGACAAAACGCTTCCCGAAACAAATGAGCTTTCTCAGCGTATTGCTGAAAATGCCAACCGGCAATTGCCTGACTGGTTACTTAATCACTAAATAGCTGTTCCTCAGTTCTTTTTTGTCATCCTGTTAATTATTTATTAATGAATGTATATACTGCTGTCCTTTACGTTGCCTATTGTTGTCATCGGCTATAAACTCGCCATTTTTTCCATACACAATAGAATAGGGTACGCCTCTGAAATTTAAGTTATATTTGTTGAGTGCCAATTGAAAATCATCTTGTTGGGAGACATCCAGTTTTCTGACGATCACATCGTCCCTCTGAGTCACTAATTTATCTTCAAATTTATCCAGTCTTTTGCAGACAGGGCACCAGTCTGCGGTGAAGTCAATAATGGTAATGTAACCCGGAACAATTAAATCTTCATAGTTGTCCGTGCTGGCAACTGAGCGCGTTTCAATCGCATAAAGTGCCTGACCATCATCCAATGTTATTGGATGTTTACTTGTCTGGCCATGTTTATTGAGGGCAGAAATAGCAAAGACTATCATGATAACCACAAAAATTCCGATAAAAACACTTCGGGCAGTGTTTGAGTTGTTACTTGAGGGTGCATGGGAATTTTTGTTGACTCTTGAACTCTGACTCTTTGCTGTAAATTTTTGTTTTGTCTGTGATTTTGAGTGAAGAGAATCTGAATTTTGATTAAATTTGGAAAAAGCAATACCACAATATTCACAATTGCTGCTGACACTTTGCTGCTTGCCGCATTTAGCACAAATGACTTGCGTATTTCTTGCCAGGGTTGATACATCAATCGTATCTGTTCGGTGAATTTTTTTTACCTGGCACCCAACCCCTGCGCCTATGACTAACATTTGGGTGGTCTTCGCCTTTTCCTGACTGACACCTGATTCAACAACAAATGTTGGCTTGCAGAGCATATTTTTTATATTATCA
>JAPVVU010000309.1 GCA_028571885.1 Gammaproteobacteria bacterium
GGTTTTGGGAAATTATTTTCTACACCAACCGCTTACTATAAGGCCTTTACTAAAGTTGCTGGTGGTACCCAGCAGCAAAAATCATCAAGTGATGGTTTTATCGATTAGGACTTTAGGAAATTTATTTCCGTAAAAGTCGTTATCCCAGTGATTAGGACTTTAGGTTGTTATTTCCGTTTAGTACTTTAGAAATTTGTGTTCGTAAAAGTACTTATCCTTTAGGGCAAAGTCATTATCCTGGCGATTAGGACTTTAGGCGATTTATTGCGGATAAGTTATACCCCACAGGTCAGGTTGCAATGAATGTTTAAGTTGATGCAGCATTTTATGAGAAATATTGGTTTAATCGGTTGCTTCTGAGACAACGCTTAAGCTTGTTAAATAGTAACAAAATAAGAGTTTGATAATATATGGCTTTATTGGATATCCTTTGCTTTCCCGATGAGCGTTTGCGCACCATAGCAAAACGAGTTGAAAAAATCACTTCGAAGCATCAGCGCCTATTGGATGATATGCTCGAAACAATGTATGCCGCACCGGGGATTGGCTTGGCCGCAACCCAGATTAATGTACATGAACGGATTATCGTGATTGATATCTCAGAGGATAAAAGTAACCCATACTGTCTCATTAACCCCGAAGTGATTTCTCATTCAGGCAAGGAAAAAATGGAAGAAGGCTGTCTTTCCGTGCCGGAAACTTATGGCGAAGTGGAGCGGGCAGATTCGGTGGTGGTTAAATATTGGGATAGAAAAGGCAATGAAATAAGGCTTGAGGCCGATGGTTTGTTAGCGGTATGTATACAACATGAAATTGATCATTTACAGGGTAAATTATTTGTTGATTATCTCTCTAAGCTCAAGCGGGATCGTATACGTAAAAAATTGGTCAAGCAGCAGCGACTGATGTAGTGAAGTTATAAGTTGTAAGTCCAGAGACTAAAAAAAAGGGTTAACACGTAGTGAAAATAATTTTTGCCGGGACACCAGAGTTTTCAGCAGTGGCATTACAGGCATTGCTGGAATCCAACAAGCATGACATCGTGGCTGTTTATACACAGCCTGATCGCCCCGCAGGCAGAGGGCGAAAGTTAACCGCCAGTCCAGTCAAAGCGCTGGCATTGGAGCATGATATTGCAGTTTATCAGCCTGTGAGTCTAAAAGAAGACGGGGCTCAGAAGCAATTGATAGATCTACAGGCAGATATCATGATTGTTGTTGCTTATGGCTTAATTTTGCCAAAGGCTGTTTTGCAGGCGCCAAAATATGGCTGTTTAAATATACATGCTTCAATTTTGCCCAGATGGCGTGGTGCAGCACCCATTCAGCGTGCAATTCTTGCTGGAGATACTCAAAGTGGTGTTACTATTATGCAGATGGATGAAGGTCTGGATACTGGCGACATGCTGACCATAAAACGTTGTGATATTAAAGCTGAAGATACTGGCAGCAGCCTGCATGATCGGCTCGCTTCTATGGGAGCAGTTGCCCTGATGCAGACGCTGAGTGATATTGAATTGGACCGTTTGCAACCGCAAGCTCAGGATGATTCACTCGCAGTTTATGCACATAAACTGGATAAAAAAGAAGCACAGATTGACTGGCAGCAGGATGCCGCTGCGATTGTCAGAAAAATCCAGGCTTTTAACAGCTGGCCGGTGGCATATACTACTCATAACGGCAAATCATTACGCTTATGGTCGGCTCAATTAATTGACGGTGTTACGGGCAAACATAATGAGCAGCCTTCTGGTCAACAATTTTCTTCTGAGCAATCTTCTCGTGAACAACGTTGCGGTGAGGTCATTGCCGAATCAGCAGAGGGAATTGATATTGTTGCTGAACATGGCGTGGTTCGGGTGATGGAACTGCAAATGCCGGGGAAAAAACGCATTATGGTAAAAGATTTTATCAATGGCCAAAGCTTGTTGGGTGTTTGCTTTTAGGACTTTAGAAATTTTTAATTTCGTGAAAGTCATTATCCCGGCGATTAGAACTTTATGTTCGTGAAAGTCTTTATCCTCGTGATTAGGGCTTTAGAAATGTTCAAAAGCCTCTCTTCTAAATAAAAAGTATCAGTGAAAAAGCAGTGAAGAAAAAACAGCATCACCATCAAAGTGCCAGTGCTTCCAAAGGAACAACAGAACATCCTGTGAAGCAAGGGAAATCAAGTGTTAATCATGGTTTCAGTGACCTGTCATCCAGAGCTGTTGCCGTTAAAATTATACAGGATTGTGCTGAATCAGGGCTCTCCTTAGCCACATTATTACCTCGTTATCTGGAAAAAATTAAACTGGATTCCCGTCCTTTGGCACAGGAAATCAGTTTCGGCGTGCTACGCTGGTATTATCGACTTAACCCTTTGTTAGCGTTGATGCTCAACAAACCGCTCAAAGGGAAAAAGAAAAGTGTGCACTACATTCTGCTGGTCGGACTGTACCAGGTCATTTATCTTGATAAGGCTGACTATGCGGCCGTTACTGAAACCGTTAATGTGTGTAATGAGTTGCAGCAATCCTGGGCTAAGGGATTAGTCAATGCTATTTTAAGACGTTTTCTTAGAGAGAAAGAGACCTTATTAGCTGAGTTGGATCAATCCTATTCGAGTCGTTTCGCCTATCCGGAATGGCTTATTAGCGCAATCAAAAAGTCATGGAAGAACAGCAATCGTTCGGTTGAATCAATACTGGATGCCGGCAATCAACGCCCGCCAATGACATTAAGAGTTAATCAACAGTTTGAAATTGATGATTATCTGCAGCAATTAGAGGAAAGTAAAATTGCCTTTTCCAGACCGTCAACATCTGAGCTCGCTGCTGCTGAATCTAATATGCATACAGTCATTCTTGATAAGCCGGTCTCAGTAGAAAAATTACCTCTTTTTGCAGCAGGCGCTGTCAGTGTTCAAGATGGTGCGCCTCAATTCGCTGCGCGTTTATTATCGCCGCAGCCAGGCGAGCGAATTTTGGATGCCTGTGCGGCACCAGGCGGCAAAACAATGCATCTATTTGAGCTACAACCCTTGCTGGAAAGTGTTGTTGCACTTGATGTCAGTTCAGAAAGGCTTAAGCGTGTTCAGGAAAATAGTGTGCGTCTGAAAATCCCAGCTGAAAAATTAATAATGATGACCGCGGATGCAGGCACTCAAGACTGGTGGGATGGACAATTGTTTGATCGTATTTTACTGGATGCACCCTGTTCCGCCACAGGTGTCATTAGACGTCACCCTGATATTAAAGTTTTGCGGCGTGCAGAAGATATTGCTGCACTTACCCGGCTGCAGGCAGATATTCTGGATAATCTCTGGTCCATGCTAAAACCCGGGGGCATACTTTTATATGCTACCTGTTCAATATTAAGAGAAGAAAATGACTATCAGGTATTGTCTTTTCTTCGCAGACAAGCGCGAGGACAGGAAAACAGCCCATCTCACAATGGTGATGCGGCAGAAGTTTTAATTGAAGCTGATTGGGGAAATACTATGCCGATAGGGCGTCAAATTCTTCCCGGTGAGCAGAATATGGACGGCTTTTATTATGCCTTATTACGCAAAGAATCAAGGAAAGAGACAATCAGGGAAGTTGTTGAGATATGAAGGAAATATTGCCTGATATTAGCGTTTCGCAAACAGGGGATGAGCGTTTTTTATAGAGCGCAGACGTCGTAAACGTTGCCCCAAGTGCCAGTTTTTTACTGCAATCGGCCTGATTTTAATAACTTCTTTAGCGGTCACGTTGTTATTTGATCTACTGCCAAGTTTAATGAATCAAGGTGATTTTCAGGTTAGCTCAGCACGTTCTTTTGAGAGAAAAAATAACATTGTTATTGATGCTGATCTAAAAATGGATTTCCCTGATGATGTTGTTGATGCACTGGAAAATGGCATACCAATACCCATAGCTGTCGAAGTTCAGGTTTTACGTGAAAGACCCTGGTGGCGCAATATTATTATTAAAGAATCAAGGCAGTTATTTGAATTGCGTTATCATCCGTTGACCAATGTCCATGAAGTTAAAAATATTGCTACAGGTGAACGTTATACGTTTAATAGTCGTCAGGATGCAATGGCTGTTTTGGGTACCATTCGCGGCGCTCATCTGATTGAAAAAAAAGAGCTCAGTAAAAATAGTCAATATTATGTACAAATGCGCATTTTACTTGATATTAGTCGTTTGCCGCCGGCGCTGAGACAAATTGCATCGCTGTCATCTTCATGGCGCCTGGAGAGTTTGTGGTTTAGCTGGAAAATTAGCGATAAGCCCGGAGGCGAGGCAAGAACAGCTGAAGCGGAA
>JAPVVU010000310.1 GCA_028571885.1 Gammaproteobacteria bacterium
CAGTTCTTATCCTGCTTAGCGGTGACACGCTGTTCAATTAAGGAATTAATTTCATCGTCAGACAGGCCGCCTTCTGCTGTACTGCCCTGTAAAAACTGTTGAGCATTATTTTCCAATAACCCCAACAGCTCAGCCAGTTGCTTTAATTGTACAGCCAGAACTTTTGCCTGTTGCATATCACTACTTTTAAGACGATTCAGTTCATGGCTCATATCAAATAACACTGAAATTGCCATAGGCGTATTGAAATCATCATCCATTGCCTGAAAAAAACGTTGCTCATAGTCATTCTTTTCAGATAAGGAGTCTTCATCCCGTTCTGCTATATCTGAATCATCAATATCCAGTAATGCCTGATACAAGGTGGTCAGCGAAGCTTTTGCCTTATCCAGATTTTCATCTGAATAATTTAAGGGGCTCATATAATGACTGTTCAGAATAAAGTAACGAATGACTTCTGGTGCATAGCTTTTGAGCACATCACGAATAATAAAGAAATTGCCCAGTGATTTAGACATTTTTTCATCATCGACACGCACAAAACCATTATGAATCCAATAGTTAACAAATTTATGTCCCGTACAACCTTCAGACTGTGCGATTTCATTTTCATGATGAGGAAATTTTAAGTCCAGACCACCACCGTGAATATCAAAGTGATCACCCAGACATTTAACTGACATGGCAGAACATTCAATATGCCAGCCTGGACGCCCTTTACCCCAGGGTGAGTCCCAGCTGGGTTCATCAGGTTTAGCCATTTTCCAGAGAACGAAATCCATGGGATCACGTTTAGCCAGCTCAATCTCAACTCGACTGCCGGACTGCAGCTCGTCCAGATTCTTTTTAGCTAATTTGCCATAGGTCTCAAATTGGCTGACCTGATAATAAACATCACCATTATCTGCATGATAAGCCATTCCCTTATCAATAAGGGTCTGAATCATCGCCAGGATCTCATCTATATGCTCAGTCGCACGAGGTTCAATATCAGGACGTTTAACACCCAGGGCATCGGCATCTTCATGCATGGCTTCAATAAAGCGATTGGTCAGTGCACTAATGTCTTCACCATTTTCTATGGCGCGAGCGATAATTTTGTCATCAATATCAGTAATATTGCGCACATAAGTGACATTTTCAGCGCCATATATTTTACGTAAATAACGGGTGATCACATCAAACACAACCAAAACCCGGGCATGTCCAATATGACAAAAATCATAAACGGTCATGCCACAGACATACATATTCACTTTTCCAGGATGAATCGGCGTAAAAAGTTCTTTTTTACCGCTTAAAGTATTTTGAATATGTAACATTATGCTTTTCCTTTTGAGGGATTTCCTGACTTAGCCCCTGCCTTAGCCCATGAGTCTCTCAGACTCACTGTACGATTAAAGACCAGTTTATCACTTGTTGAATCAGGATCAGCAGTAAAATAGCCTTCACGTTCAAACTGGAAGGAATCGCCGGCTTTAGTGTCTGCCAGTGACATCTCAGCGCGTGCATTACTCATCACTATCAATGAGTCTGGATTTAGAAAATCCAGAAAATGGCTGTCCTCATCTTCATGATTTCTAGCTGCTCCTTCAGGGTTTTCTTCGCTAAACAGACGATCATAGATACGTACCTCAGCGGGCACATTGTATTGTTCAGAGACCCAGTGTATAACGCCTTGCACCTTACGTCCTTCTGGTTTTTTCCCTAAAGTATCAGCATCATGACTACAAATTAATTCAATAATTTCACCTTGCTCATCTTTAATGACTTTATTGCATTTAATAACATAAGAATTCCTCAAACGAACCTCTTTATCAATCGTCAGGCGTTTATATTTTGGTGGCGGCACTTCTTCAAAATCACTGCGATCAATATAAATCACTCGAGTCATTTTGAACGTGCGTCGCCCCATAGATTCATCTTTGGGATGACGAGGTGCCGACAACTCTTCTACCTTATCTTCAGCCCAGCTTTCTATGGTTACTTTAAGCGGATTGATCACACACATGGCCCGGGGGGCTGTGTGTTCCAGATCTTCACGGATACAAAATTCCAGAGTACTCATATCCACCACACCATCAACCTTGGTAACGCCAATGCGATCGCTGAATTCACGAATGGAGGCAGGTGTATATCCGCGACGCCTTAAACCGGAAATGGTCGGCAATCTGGGATCATTCCAACCCAGGACATGATTTTCATCCACAAGCTGTTTTAATTTACGCTTGCTGGTAATGGTATAGTTTAAATTTAACCGTGCAAATTCAATCTGTTGGGGATGAGTGGGAGTATCCAGTTGATCCAGGACCCAATCATATAATGGTCTATGATCTTCAAATTCCAGTGTACACAGCGAGTGCGTAATGCCTTCAATGGCATCAGAAATACAATGGGTGTAATCATACATGGGATAAATACACCACTCATTACCCGTTTGGTGATGTTCGACTTTGCGGATACGATAAAGAATCGGATCGCGCATATTAATATTAGGCGAAGCCATATCAATCCTGGCGCGTAAGACTTTCTCACCTTCATCAAACTCACCCAGCTTCATACGTTCAAATAAATCCAGATTTTCTGCAACACTTTGATCACGATATGGACTGTCTTTGCCTGGCTCTTTTAAAGAACCTCGATATTCACGAGCTTCATCAGGTGATAAGGAACACACATAGGCCTTGCCTGCTTTAATTAGATCAATCGCATAAAGATATAATTGAGCAAAATAACTGGAGGCATATTTTGGCTCATCAGCCCATTCAAAGCCAAGCCAGGAAACATCATCCTTAATGGACTCAATATATTCCATATCTTCTTTTTCAGGATTAGTATCATCAAAGCGTAAATTACAAACGCCCTTATAATCCCGAGCCAGTCCAAAGTTCAGACAAATTGATTTAGCATGACCAATATGCAAATAACCATTGGGTTCAGGTGGAAAACGGGTGACAACCCTGCCCTCATTTTTATTGTTACTAATATCTTCATCAATAATATGGCGAATAAAATTGCTGGATGGTTTTGTCTCTGTATCACTCATGTTTTATAGCTCGTCTTTTATGTCTGGAATTCTTCAATGCGGTGATTTTAATGAATTAATCGACAAAAATAAATCATTACTCTTTAATCGCGCCATTAAAACCGTTATATTGTCAAAAACCAAGAGTTCTGTGCCTGTTTTGCTCGGAAATCCTGGATTAATGTATCAATAATAATTAAGGTTCAATAATGACAAGATTCAAACTTTTAGTTCTTAGTGTGTTTTTACTCAGTTTCAGCCTGCTCAGTTTCGCTTCTGAACCAGTTAAAATTAAAATGATTACCAACAAAGGTGATATTTTTCTGGAACTTTATCCTGACAAAGCACCCGACACCGTCAAAAACTTTGTTTTTTATGCTGATAACAACTTCTACAACAAAACCATATTTCACCGGGTAATCGATGGTTTTATGATTCAGGGTGGTGGTTTTACCAATGCCCAGGATAAGAAACAAGCGATGAGCCCCATCAAAAATGAAGCCGATAATGGTTTGAAAAATGACCGTGGAACAATTGCCATGGCCAGAACCCAAGATCCTCATTCAGCAACTGCTCAGTTTTTTATTAACCTGAAAAATAATGATTTTTTAAATTTCACCAATAAATCAATCAATGGCTGGGGTTATACTGTTTTTGGCAATGTAACCAAAGGCATGGATGTGGTGGATAAAATTGCCAAAGTCAAAACAACTAAGACCGCAGGTCAGCAAAACATCCCGGTTGATCCCATATATATTGAAGATGTTGAAGTAATAAAGTAATACCTGACGTCCGAATACAGAAAGAAAACCGTAATTATTCAGCGTATTATTTACCAAAAGCCTGTGGTTGCTTATTTTTCTGACTTTGATTGTCTGAACGAAGTGGCATCTCATAACAGAGAGCAAAGTTAGAAAAATGAGGGACCATAGGCCTAACACGGGTAATTAATAAATACACTCTGAATAGTTACAGAAAGCCTTGATATTTTTAGCTTTCATCCCTATTTATAGTTGCAGGAATTCAACTCATTTAACTCTTTATTTAACTCTTTACTTAACTCTTTATTTAAAAGAATGGTTTATAAATACTATGATTAAAATGCAAACAAACTACGGCACAATTTCCATAGAACTTGATACTGAGAAAGCACCTGAAACCTGTGCTAACTTTGAGCAATATGTTAAAGATGGCTTTTATGACGGCACGATCTTCCACCGTGTCATTGATGGTTTTATGATTCAGGGCGGCGGTA
>JAPVVU010000311.1 GCA_028571885.1 Gammaproteobacteria bacterium
ATAAGGTTGTAACTGAGCAACACTTTCTACAGCTTGCAGAGGCTTCATTACAATACAGCCTTTGGATAGGAACCCAGTATTTTCAACAAGCTGGACTGTTTTTTTATTTCAATCAGGGCCCTGTCAACAGCAGGTTCGGATGAATGACCATCAATATCAATAAAAAACAGATACTGCCATAGACCACTCTTTGATGGTCTGGATTCGATTCGAGTCATCGACAAACCGTTATCTGCAATTGGCTTAAGTAAATGATACAAAGCACCCGATTCATTGGCTGAAGTGACCATAATGGATGTTTTATCAGAGGACTCTTTTGAAGAGATATTTGCAGAGGTTGGCGAGGACTTATTTAAAGAAAGATCATTGCTGACAGAACGACTAGTACCGACATCCTGTTTCCCCAGAATGATAAAACGAGTGGTATTATCAGGCTTATCTTCAATTTTTTCGGCCAGTATATTAAGCTGGTAAATTTCAGCGGCAGCATTGCTGGCTATGGCGGCAGCCCCCTCTTCTTTGGATGCAAGTCGAGCAGCTTCTGCATTGCTATTGACTGCAACACGTTCAACTCCGGGTAAACTGCTGTCCAGCCATTCACGACATTGTGCAAGAGACTGCTGGTGTGAATAAATCTTGGTGATGTATGATAATGAATCCTGTGTACCCATTAAATAGTGATGAATTCTCAATGATACTTCACCGCATATTTTCAAAGGAGACTCAATCAACATATCCAATGTATGACTAATAACACCCTCGGTTGAATTTTCCACAGGTACAACGCCATAATGACAGGCGTCAGCATCAACTTCACGAAATACTTCATCAATGCTTGAAAAAGGAATTGTTTTTACAGAATGACCAAAGTGTTTAAGTGCTGCAGCCTGAGTGAACGTGCCTTCAGGTCCCAAAAAAGCAATTTTCATGGGTTGTTCAAGTGCCAGACAGGCCGACATGACTTCACGAAACAGGCGCGCCATTTCTTCATTACTAATGGGCCCTTCATTTCGCGCCATCACCTTTCGTAAAACACATGCCTCACGTTCAGGACGATAGAATACAGCGTTTTCACCTTCATCAAGATCGGCCAATTTGGCATTGGCTACTTTTTGAGCACAAGTGGCACGTTGATTCAATAATACCTGGATCTGTTCATCCAGACTATCTATTTGATCACGGATATTTTTGAGATCGTCACTCAAGCTAATTTTCCCTTACTAAAACCTTACTAAACCTTTAACTAAACATAGCATACAAAATAGCTGTTCTGAAACGGTATCCACTTTTTATTAGGTATCGTACCAGAGCATGTAATACATTACTTCGCTCAGATTAGCATCAAATCCCGAAATAATACATCACATGCTCTGGCACTAATGGACACTAAATAACTGTTCCTAAACAGTAAACAATGAGCATTAGAACCTGGTATATATTATTGGGCGATTTGACGCAGTCCGAGCACAATAATAAACGCCAGGTTCTGATGCGGATCATTAAATAATGAATGCTCACTATTTCCCCTCATGGGGCCTACTTTTGGTGGAACAGTTATTTAGTTAGAATTAACAGACTAAATTATCACTCTCATTGACAAAAAATCTAAGATAAGACTCTAACAGAAAGAACACCTTCAATTGCTTTTAAAGTGTCAACAATTTCTGTTGCTACAGCATCATTGACATCAACAATGGTATAAGCTAGTTCACCTTTAGATTTATTAACCATGTCAACAATATTTAAATCAGCATCAGCCAGGATTGAAGATATTTGACCTAACATATTAGGTACATTACTATTTGCAATGGTAATACGATGACAGCCTTCTGCTTTTGGCATATTAATTTCAGGAAAATTAACAGAGAGTTTAATGTTTCCGTTTTCTAAATACTCTCTTACGTTTTGGGAAACAATAATTGCGCAATTATCCTCAGCATCCTGGGTGGAGGCACCAAGATGAGGCAGAGTCACAACATTAGGAATATTTTTAAGTGTGTTATTGGCAAAATCATTGATATAACCATAAACATGACCAGATTTTAGCCCTTCAGCCATCGCTTCATCATCAATAATTCCACCACGGGCGAAGTTAAGGATGGTGGCATCTTTTTTCAGCAGTTTTATACGATCAGCATTAAGCATATTTCGGGTGACATCAATCAATGGGACATGAAAAGTCAGAAAATCCACTTCCGGTAACATGGCATCAAAACTTGCAGCCTGTTTAACACTGGATGAAATCATCCAGGCACTTTCCACAGTCAAACCAGGATCAAAACCAATAACGTTCATCCCAAGATCTTCAGCCACTTTGGCCACTGCCCGGCCAATAGCTCCAAGACCAACTACACCCAAAGTTTTACCTGGTAGTTCAAAACCACCAAAGTTTTTCTTGCCTGCTTCTACTGCCTTACTAATTTCTTCATCAGTGCCTTCCTGGCTTTTAGCAAATTCCCAGGCTGGACCAATATGGCGCGCAGACATAAGCATCCCGGCAAGAACGAGTTCTTTTACGGCGTTAGCATTTGCACCGGGTGCATTAAATACCGGGATTCCCTTAGTACTCATTTTATCAACAGGGATGTTGTTAACCCCGGTGCCGGCACGACCAACTGCTTTCAGGCTTGCTGGAACTTCCATATCATGCATTTTAAATGAACGCAGTAATATAGCATCAGGATTTTGGATCTCAGAAGCGATTTCATAACTTTCCCTGGGAAATCTTTCAAGACCTGCAACAGAAATATTATTTAAAGTAAGAATTTTATTCATATTTTTCTCGTCTTCTTTTTTATAGAGAGTCTTAAGTTACAGCATGTAAATAAGCTTATTAAGTAATTATAGACAGAGGGATATTATGAATTTTCTTTAGCAAATTCATTCATAAAATCAACAAGAGTATTAACACCTTCTTCGGGCATGGCATTATAAATGCTGGCACGCATACCGCCAACTGAACGATGTCCTTTTAGTGTTGCCAAACCTTTTTTAGCAGCTTGTTCTAAAAATGCAGCATCAAGATCAGAATTTTTTAAGGTAAAGGGTACATTCATCCATGAACGATAACGAATCTCAACTGGATTCGCATAAAAATCACTGCCGTCAATTGCGGCATATAATTTATCAGATTTAGCTTTATTTATTTGACCAATACCTTCAAGACCGCCTTTTCCTAAGACCCATTCAAAAACAAGCCCGGCAAAATACCAACTATAGGTTGGAGGTGTGTTGTACATCGAATCATTATCAGCATGTGTTTTATAATTAAGCATGGCAGGCGTACTGTCTGAGGCGTTACCAATGAGATCCTCACGAATAATAACCAGCGTTAATCCAGCAGGCCCTACGTTTTTTTGAGCGCCAGCATAGATCATTCCGAATTTTGAAACATCAACAGGACGAGAAAGAATAGTCGAAGACATATCTGCAATGAGGGGTACATCACCTGTATCAGGGATGTAATCAAATTCTACACCACCAATAGTTTCATTGGGTGTGTAATGCACATAGGCAGCATCGGGATTTAATTTCCATGATGAAAATTCAGGAATAGTTGTAAAACCAGAATCTTCAGAAGTAGCAACCACATTAACATCACAATAACGTTTTGCTTCAGCAATAGCTTTTTTAGACCACATACCGGTATTAACGTAATCGGCTGTTTTCTTATCACCTAGCAAATTCAGAGGAATAGCAGCAAATTGCTGACTGGCACCACCCTGCAGGAAAAGCACTTTATAATTGTCAGGGATAGACAATAGAGTTCTTAAATCAGCTTCTGCTTTGCTTGCTATAGACATGAATGCCTTACCACGGTGAGACATTTCCATGACAGACATCCCTTCACCATTCCAGTCAAGCATTTCTTCACTGGCTTTTTTGATTACAGCTTCTGGTAACATTGCGGGACCCGCACTAAAATTGAAAACTCTAGACATCTTTTATCCTTTTTGAATTTAAAAATAAAAAAATAGGCTGTTATAAATAATAAAGCACCCATGCAGGCGCATGCGCAACTATAGGCATTAAGAATACGTTAATATTGACAAGGGCAGCCCCTGTAACTGACCTGGATATTTTCAGTTCTATTGTAATAGAACATAGTTAAATAGTAACTATTCAGCATGTATTTATTAATTACCCGTGTTAAGCCTATGGTCACTCATTTTTCTGACTTTGCTTTCTGTTATGAGAAGATACTTCGTTCAAACAATCAAAGTCAGAAAAATAAGCAACCACAGGCTTTTTATAAATAATACGCTGAAT
>JAPVVU010000312.1 GCA_028571885.1 Gammaproteobacteria bacterium
CCTCTTGTTGACAAAAAAAGAAGGGCGAACACATAGGTTCGCCCCTACCTTCCACTGTCTGCTTCGGTGGTCAGGCAGACTAAAAGTACGCGATAATGTGAAGAGCCCTCTAAACTGAACTCAGCTATTGGGGCTGCAGCGCTAGGGGCCGCATCGCTCATAGGGTTTCAGCTCTCATATGGCCGCAGCACCCGGGTTTATCAAGTTTTAATGCCTGCTCTGGCGATGATCCAGACATCCACTCTTTTTACACCACTTTTTTTAAGTATTTTAGCAGCCTCATTCACGGTACTGCCTGTGGTCATCACATCATCAATCAGAGCGATATGCTCGTGTTTTACTGGTTTTTTGAGCATAAACGCCTGTCGCACATTTTTTTGCCGTTCTACTGCTGTCATGCCTGCCTGTAAATGGGTATGTCGGCTTCTGATAAGGCTGGTATAGTTTAACGGCAGCTGGTATCTGGAGGCAAAAAAACGGCTTAGCTCCAGTGCCTGATTAAAGCCTCGCTGTTTAAGGCGTTTAGTATGCATGGGTATAGGAATGATTGCCTGGGGCAGCTGAAAATCATTGATGTGACCGCTTTTCTCAATAAAAAGCTGAGATAAGATATTGGCATAATGAATTTTTTTCTGATATTTAAATTTTTTTATGAGATAGCGCATTTCCTCTAAATAAATAAACGGGCTGTAAACCCGATCATAGTGGAAATGATGGCTCAGACAATTGCCGCACAAAACAATACCCTGCATTCCTGATACAAGAGCTGCTTGCTCCAGAGGCGATGCACACCTTTGGCAGCAGTGAGTGTTTAAGGTCAGCTCGGCGATACAATGCCTGCACAGGTCAGAGTGGCTATGTGTTTTCTCCAGGCAAAAGAGGCAATGCCTGGGGACTAAATTACTTAATTTTCCAGTGAGAGATTGAATACCAGAGCTTTGCAATAACGGGGCTAAAATAATGTAATGCCTTTTTAATTTAAATTGAATCGACAAGAATAAAATACAGGCTCATAAATACAGATTTATAAATACAGGGATAAGTACTTTTGCGAAATTAAAATACCCTGAAGTCCTAAAGCTATTGTGGGTAAATTAAAGTACCTTACTTGAACATAAGAATCAATGAGACTAATATGATTCTACTGACTTTCTTACATCCACTTTATCTTATCCTGAAATAAAATGATGAATATTTATTATGCATAATTTTTTTGTTAAGACGTTGACTTTATTGAAGTGGAGTTTTCTGTTTCTGATTTTTATTTTATTAGTCATTTATTTTATTTTAAATGCCAGTTTGCCTGATCTGAGTGGTACAAAACACATAACCATACTTAACCAACCTGTAACAATTGAACGGGATGCTCAGGGAATCCCCACAATACATGCAAAACACAGACAGGATACTGCCTTTGCTTTAGGTTACGTTCATGCTCAGGAACGCTATTTTCAAATGGATTTATTACGTAGAAGTGCCGCGGGGGAGCTGGCAGAATTATTGGGTGATGGTGCGTTTGAACGTGATAAGAAAGTAAAACTGCATCGTTTTAAACAACGGGCACAGCGGTTAATACGAAAATTACCCAAAGCACACTATACTGTGCTCATTGCCTATGCAAATGGTGTTAATTCAGGCCTTGAAGCTTTAACCAATGATCCCTACCAGTATCTTTTAATAGGACAACTACCGAAACAATGGGAAGCTGAAGACAGTCTGTTATGTATTTATGCGATGTATTTTGACCTGAATGACGAACTGGGCGAAAGAAAAATGTCGCTGGCTGTTCTCAGAGATGAACTACCCAAACAATGGTTTGATTTTTTAACTCCGGAAGGTGGTATCTGGGATGCGGCAATGGACGGTGGTAAATCGGAAGAGGCTGAATTGCGTATTCCCGAAGCAAAATTACCAGAGCTTTTTTTGTCAGGGTCTTTAGCGCAGCAGACAGGGGGCTATCATGGTATCTCCTATTGGCAACAATTTTTACCCGGTTCTAACTCTAAGCCTCTACCCGGTTCTAACAGTTGGGCCATTGATGCCTCACTCACCCCCTATTCTTCAGCGATGTTAGCCAATGATATGCACCTGACTTTACGCATGCCTAATATCTGGTATCGTGCCAGCTGGTATCTGGATGATGGTCGCCGTGTGACGGGAGTGACACTGCCTGGTGTACCCGCAATGGTTGTCGGCAGTAATGAAAATATAGCCTGGGGGTTTGCCAACAGCTATGGTGACTGGGGTGATATTATCACTCTGAAGACCAATGAAGATAATACTCAATATATTAGTTCTAAAGGCTGGACTGATTTTACGCTTTACAATCATGTCATTGTCAGCAGTTCTGGTCATAGGAAAGAGCATATTAGTATTGAAACTGATCTAGGCCCAGTGATTGGAAAGAATCATAAGGGTGAGTTAATGGTTCATCAATGGCTTGCTTATGCACCACGAGCGGTGAATATGAATCTGCTGGAATTGGAAAAAAGTAAGTCTGTGAGTGAAGCTTTGGCTATCGCGCCAACCATGGGCCTGCCGCCTCAAAGTATGATTGTTGCTGATAATAATGGTCATATAGGCTGGACTATTGCGGGTCCTATTCCTAAAAGAGTCTTTAATGCAACAGCTCAACAAAACAATTCAGGATGGCTGGAGTATCAGGCTGCGGGTGATTATCCAAGGTTTGTTAATCCGGGTAAGCATCGCCTCTGGGCTGCAAACAATCGACTGGTTTCAGGTAAAAAATTATCAATGATTGGCTTTGAAGGGGGAGACCTGGGCGCCAGGGCACAACAAATAAGGAATGACTTACTGGCTAAAGAACAGTTTAAAGAAGCTGATCTATTAGCCATTCAGCTGGATGAACGTGCTGTTTTTTTACAGCGTTGGAAGCAATTACTGATTGATAGCCTTGAGCAGCAAATAAAGCTTGAACAGGAAATAAGCCTTGAGCAGCAAATAAAGCCTGAGCCTATTGATGCAAAAACGTCGGGTACGTCGAAAAAGATAAGTCTGCTGCTGATGGCCGACGTGCTTAAGAAAGATTCAGGTCTCAGTGCTCATCCAGATTCAGTGGCTTATGGTCTGGTGAAATCCTTTAGACAAAATGTTGTCAACCAGAGCGTTGGCTGGATTTTTGATGCGCTTGAAATTAAGAATCCCGGGCACTTTAAACGTTCATCAATTGATAAAATGATTGAATATCCCGTCTGGGCGCTGATCAGTAAAAAACCCGAACACCTGATTCCTGCACCTTACAGCAGCTGGAATAACTTGCTGATAGCATCTGCACGAAAAGCCTATAATGAGATCACTGATAACGGTAAAAAGAGTTTAGTCCAACAAACATGGGGCAAACAACATAAAATTGAAATTCGACATCCATTAAGTGCTGCTATTCCCGGCCTGGGTCTGCTGCTGGATATGCCGGATTCACCGCTCAGTGGTGATAGAAATATGCCTAAGGTTGAAACCAGTAATTTTGGTGCATCAATGCGCATGGTGGTCTCACCAGGACAGGAAGAAAAGGGCATTATGCACATGCCTGGCGGACAAAGCAGTCACCCATTATCTTCTTATTATTCGAAAGGTCATCAGGACTGGCTTGATGGTAATCCCAGTGCATTTCTGCCGGGTAAGACAAAATGGGTACTCAAGTTGAAATCGCTGCAATGATTTGAGTTTCTTTATCCTCATCCTCATGCAAATTACACAGCTGAGCAAATATGTTATATTAGCTGTTTTTCAGCTACTTTTTTAGACAAGGGAATACTGCATGACAACTCAAGTTGGAGATAAATTAAGACACAACTGGGATATCTCTGAGGTTGAAGCACTTTTTGAGTTGCCTTTAAATGATCTTTTATTCCAGGCTCACAGCCTTCATCGCAGCAATTTTGATCCAAACAGCATTCAAATAAGCACCTTATTGAGCATTAAAACAGGTAAATGCTCTGAAGATTGCGGTTATTGTTCGCAAAGTGCACATCATAATACTGATCTTGAAGCAGAAGCTTTATTGTCTCTGGATGAAGTCATTGATGCGGCCAAAAAAGCCAAATCAGATGGTGCTGATCGCTTTTGCATGGGCGCTGCCTGGTCACGACCTAATAAACGGGATTTTCCAAAAGTTCTGGAAATGATCAAAGCCGTTAAGTCGCTTGATATGGAAAGTTGTGTCACTCTGGGCATGTTGAACGTTGAACAGACGCAGCAGTTAAAAGAAGCCGGTCTGGATTACTATAATCATAATCTGGATACCTCACC
>JAPVVU010000313.1 GCA_028571885.1 Gammaproteobacteria bacterium
CCCATCTATGGTGCCCGACCTCTGAAACGTGCCATACAACAGACATTAGAAAATCCTCTGGCTCAGGAAATCCTGGCTGGTCACTTTATGCCGGGTGATCTGATTGAAGTCGATGTTATACCTGATGATCCTCAGGGACGAATGAGTTTTAAGAAGGGTAAGCAATAGGGCTGTAAGGTAAGTTGCTGTGATGCAGCTTACCTGGTTTAATATTTTCAATCACGTACATAGGGCTCAACAATATCATTAAGCATTGGAAAATGTTTACTATTGAACGTTACAACCTGAGCACCTATTTCCTTCGCTGTTGCGGCAATTAATGCATCAGCCAGGCCTGTACCATGGCTGGGTTTATATTGATTACGATAAAGTCCGCCTGTTTTTGCAATATTTTTATTTAGACTAATCACTTCAAAAGTTTCAATAAAAATTTCTAGTTTTTTGAGTCTGAGCAATCTACATGAGGTCAATTTCTGAATTTTTAATCACAATAAATGATGTTACAAAGTAAAAGCCCCTTCAAATAAGTTGACAAACTATCTAAAGGGGCATCTCCTGTTATCACCACAACAATAGGAGAAGTTAAATGTACCATCCCTTGCTCACTGACGCCAGATTTCATAACAGTCTTTTTGCTCTGGATCGACTCATCGCCGAACAAGTCCGGCAAACTCAATGCCGATTATGTCATGGCAATCTCCATCAATCTCACTTTCCCCGTAAACCCAGAGGTGTACCTGAAGATACTCATCCGGATTATTCCATTCGTTTCAGCTACTGTTGCGGTACAGAAGGCTGTCGAAAGCGCTTTACGCCACCCTCCATGCGATTTCTGTCTCGTAAAGTCTATTCCAGTGTCGTTATTATTCTCATCTTTTTGCTCAAACCAGAAACGGATGACTCCCGGATTGAAACGTTCAATACGTTACTGGGTACCACATTATCAGTTGAGACACTCAGACGCTGGCGTCATTTCTGGACAAAAGATATCCCGCAAACCCATACCTGGAAACGACTGCCATTACATCAGATACTTTCTCAAGCACTGCCAATGTCTTTGCTTTCCCTCTTTCAGGCGACGGGTAAGCAATCATTAATAATGGGACTCAAACTCATATTACCATTGACTGCAGGAATCCATTTATTTGATGTGCCATTTCATTTGAACGACCGTAAATAAATTGCGCAGAAGTTGCCCTCGTCATCAATTAATGATGTTTGTAGAGTGTTGATTCACCATCAACTCACTAAACAGAGGACAACTTATGATCTTAAAGCCGAATGCTCATTTAACCAAATCAGAGTGTATAGGACAGTTTCGCCTGAAAATCATTGGTGGCTTATTAGCCTCACCACCGGAAAAAGGCGATTTAAAAAACCAACTCACTCTGCTATCAGAAAAGCCATGGTTTCATCCACTCTCAGGGGAAATGGTTCACTACAGCATCCCGACATTGGAGCGCTGGTATTACAAAAGCAAAAAAGAGAGAAAAAACCAGTTAAATGCCCTTGGCACTGTACCTCGTCATGATAAAGGTGTCTTTAAATCAATCAGCCAGGGTGTTTGTGATGCCCTGGAAGCACAATATTCTGAGCATGATGGCTGGAGCATTCAACTGCATTATGACAATCTTCTGGTTCGTATTAAAGAGGACAAGCTGCAAACACCACCACCGTCTTATTCCAGTATTTTACGTTATATGCGAGCCAAAGGTTTGAATCGAAGAAGCAAACGTAAAGGCCCTAATTCCCCAGGCGCTAAAAAAGCGGCTAAGCGTTACGAACAACGTGAAGTCCGCAGCTTTGAAATTGATTATGTGAACGGCTTATGGCATCTGGACTTCCATCACGGCTCATTGAAGGTCTTAAATAATAAAGGGGAATGGGTGAAACCATTATTACTGGCCATCATGGATGATCACTCTCGATTAGTTTGCCATATGCAGTGGTATTACTCAGAAGATACAGAATGTCTGGTGCATGGCTTTTGTCAGGCACTTCAGAAACGAGCCTTACCACGCAGTTTATTATCTGATAATGGCAGTGCCATGTTATCGGGTGAATTCACTCGGGGCTTACATGAACTCAACATTGTGCATCATAAAACACTGCCATATTCTCCTTATCAAAATGGCAAACAGGAAACGTTTTGGGCCAATGTGGAAGGTCGTTTACTGGCTATGCTGGAAAACAAAGCCGACTTAACACTACGCTTGTTGAACCAGGCAACACAAGCCTGGGTAGAAGGTGATTATCATCAAAAAAAGAATAAAGCACTCAAAGGACAAACGCCCATTGACTGCTATCTCAATCATCAGGATGTGGGACGAGACTGCCCTGACAGTAACACATTACGCACGGCCTTTCGACGACAGGTCAAACGGACACAACGTCGTTCAGATGGGTCAGTCAGTCTGGAAGGCAAACGCTTTGAAGTACCGGATCGCTATCGTGACTTGAAGAGCATTACTATCCGCTATGCCGCCTGGGATCTCTCCACAATACATATGATTGATCCCGAGACATCCGCCATTCTATCACCGCTTTATCCCCAGAATAAATCCGCTAATGCGGATGGGTTGCGCAAGCAGCGACACACAGAGTCTGAATCAAAACCACAACAACAGCACTTGTCCTTTAATGAAACACCACCGTACTTAAAAAAGCTGATGAATGACTATGCGGCAACCGGTTTACCGCAACGATATATTCCCAAAGATGAAATAGGAGAGCAGAAATGAAACAATCACTCCATGCATTATATGGTTTGAAATGGAATCCATTCAATCCGGATATTCCCACAGAATCACTTTACATCCCACCACCAGTGGACAACTTTATCTGGCGTATTGAGAACAATCATGTTCAGGAAGGTGGCTTTGCCTTGATTGTGGGCGAGCCGGGTACCGGCAAAAGTTGTTTGCTGCGTTTGCTGTCACAGAAATTGAATCAGGTTCAAGGGCTCTCGGTCGGTACCTTCGTTCACCCACAAAGCAGTATCAGGGACTTTTATCATGAATTAGGGGATATGTTTGGCGTGCCAATTAAAGCCCATAATCGCTGGCACAGCTTCAAGTCTTTACGAGAGAAATGGCAGAATCACATTGAAAACAACTGCATTAAGCCGGTACTGCTCATTGACGAAGCACAGGAAATGCAAACCAGTGTCATGAATGAACTGCGTTTGCTGAACAGTCACCGTTATGATTCTAAGAATTTACTGACGGTGATATTCGCCAGTAATGATTCATTACTGGATCGCTTTCGCAGTACCACCAGTTTGATCCCCTTAGGCAGTCGGATCCGAAAACGATTAAAAATGGAAAGTGCTTCATCACAGCAACTGCTGGATTGTCTCAATCATTTATTGGAAAAAGCAGGTAATCCAACACTAATGTCTGACGAACTGATGAACACCCTGTGTGATCACTCGCTCGGAAATTATCGGATCATGACCACTCTGGCCAATGAGTTACTGGAAGAGGCTTGTCGGCAGAAGCTCCCTCATCTGGATGAAAAGCTTTATTTTAAGGTGTTTTCTGATCCTACTCAAAAAAACACACCTCACAATCAGCCCAGGAATTAACATGAATCCATTTACAAAACAGCAACTGTTTCAGACCAGAAATGAAATTGATATTGACTGGCTGATTGATGAAAAGTTACATCTTGAACGACAGTTTAGCAGCATCTGGCGATTTCAGTGTCCCGTCTGTCAGCAATTTAATACAGCCACACAGAAAAAAAACAATCTGGCACGTTGTTTTAGTTGCCAGCAGAATTTTAATACCATTGATTTGGTGATTTATAGCAAGAAAATAAACTTTGTGCCTGGTGTGCAGTTTTTACTGGCTTTGTTGGAGAAAAAATCAGCCTCAGATGGCAGTGTTCATAATCGGAGTGCTAAGGAAAAGGAGGTTAAAAAACAGGATAGAAAAGTCGGCTTTCAAGCCATTGAGAAAATGAAGAAAATCATACGATAATTATTGAAAGTATCTGATAGGTTTTAAATTAATATAGCGATAAATCGATTCGGGTTGTCGCTATTTTTTTAACCCGATCTTTTAAATTTATTTAAACTTTATCCCGATTACCCAGCATACCCCGAAAACCCCGCAAGACTGATGTTCAGAATATGGTGTATTTAACCATCATATAAGTTGACTCTAAGTCCATCATATATCGAGATTATACTCAATAAGTGCAGAAAGGCTGTGTGGTGACTGTTTCAGCAGAATAATAATTGAGCAA
>JAPVVU010000314.1 GCA_028571885.1 Gammaproteobacteria bacterium
GCTGAGGACTCTTTACCCGCTGAAGGCTCTTTACCCGCTAAAGGCTCCTGATCGGCTGATGACTTTTTATCCGCTGCTGGCTCTTGTTCCATTGTTAAATATCGGGCCTCTACAATAAGATGCCCCCCTGAACGTACCCAGCTTAATAATTTCTGACTCAGTTCTTTGTTAATTGTTTCTCTTTGAGTCGCTATAAGTAATGTATGTTTTGTTGAAGGTAAATCACGAAATGCCACCAGGCCGTTCACCTGTTGAACGTTGATGCCCATTTTTCTAAGAAAAAATTCAGAGGCCAGGAGTTTGTTTGTTTTCGCAATCCCCTGAAAGCCAACTTCTTTCTCTTCATCAACCCAGGCAAAGTTATTATAAAACCAATACCCTGATGCCAGACTGACAAGCAGGAGAAGAATATATAACAGGATCTGCCCTGAATTATTCATGCTCACCCTCCTGCTCCCTTTCTTGTACATAGTCTTTCCCATAATAGCGAGACCAGTTCATACATAACTGGTCCATTTGTTCTGCGGGAATCACACGATGGGCATAAGCCGTCAGCTGCCATGCCCGGGTTAAGTCAACAAAATATTTAATTTCCAGCTCAGAAGGTATTGACAGTTTTTTTGTCACCAGCGCCAGACAGTCACCCTCAGTTGCACCTTTTGCCAGATTAAATTCATAGTTTTTAACCAGATAAGCCAGAGCGGCCCGATAAAGAAGCGCCAGAGAAGCACGATAATCCTGTTGCTTATAGAGCGCTATGGCATGTGCCGTCACATCATCAGGCAATGACTCTTCTCTCACATCCAGAC
Source organism: Gammaproteobacteria bacterium (assembly GCA_028571885.1). Lineage (GTDB taxonomy): Bacteria > Pseudomonadota > Gammaproteobacteria > GRL18 > GRL18 > GRL18. The sequence goes on from JAPVVU010000314.1 coordinate 810, forward strand.
CAAATAACATCTCCGGTAGTTGTGCAGGCTTTTCTTTAGCTTTGAATAGTCGTCCCCAGCCAAGCTGTAAACGATCCCAATATTTCACTAATAAAAATACTGCAATTAAAGCCAATACCCAAAGCACTATTTCAAATACATAGGCAAGCGTCTTTCCTATTGTTTCAAAAATATCCGCTAACCAGGAACGCGTTGATTCCAGGTCATCTTTATCCTTATCAATCTTGCCGATATATTCTAAAGCCTCTACCTGCTTAAATCGGTTAAATATTGGATCAGCCATCACCTGCTGTATTAGCTTTGCAGATTCTTCTGAGTCTAAGGGCTGAAGTGCAACTGGCGGGAGAATTTTTTCATAAACGGCTGAAGCATTTTGTGCTATTGCCTGGGCATTCTGCGGCACAAAACTACTAAAAAAAATGACGTTTGAACAAAGTGAAATTATAATGATAGATAGTGTATTTCCTTGTAAAGAAGAGCCTGCTCCTGCTGAAAGTGGAGTGCTTTTTTGTTGGTCTTTTTTCAAAGAGTAGCGTTTAGATAGTTTTCTAAAAACCAATTCAATATCCCAACCTTCTAAAATAATTCGACGATTTAAATACAGGACAAAACCACCTGAGACATAAAGTGTTTCAACGATCATCATCACCAGAAAATATAAACCCATGGACAAAGCATTCACCAATAAACCCGGCTCTTCATTCAAAAAAATTGTTTCCGCACCTTGCATTGCCATATCGACAGGCAGCATCATGAGCAAGATCCCAATCAGTCCCCAGGAAACCAGCGATTCAAGATGAAAACAGAGTATAAAGAACAGGACTTCCCGGTTGTTGCAGTTTCGCCCAAGCGTATGCATTCTTTGTCTTCTACGCTTACCATTAAGTCCCTCAAGTTGTCTGACAGGTAAAGCAAATGCTCGTCCCGGATCCAGTCGATAGAGTGTCAATGAAGAAAACACACCTGTTTTGAAAAAGGATGGTATGGCACTGATAACATCTTTCCAGGTTGTTTTTTCAGAAAATATGACTCTGGATAACACAAAGAGCGGCACTCGATCATAAAGTGGTTTTAAAAACCAGACTAAAAAAAAAGCCCAATAGGGGTGCTCTTTTAATAAGATAAGATTAATAATCAAAAAGAGTGGAAAAACACTCACCATCCAGCTGGACAATAATAAACGCCAATGGGACACCGCCAGACGAACGGCAAGATCCATTGATTCCCATGGCGTTCTTGGTCTGACTTCAAGCGTCAATGCTTCAAGATTCATCCCTGTTTTTCCTGTTTATGACTTTTGCTTCGCTCATGACCAACAAAGGCAAAATAAGCGATAACCATCAGCCACATAACAATACCTGCGGTATATTTAATATTCGCTGCAATGCTTTGTGAGGATGACCAGAAGGCCTCAATAAAAGCGGCAATGAAAAACATTACCGCAGCACCCGCCATAATTTTTACTGATATTTTTGCAGCATCCAGCATGGCCTGATAGCGACTTTTACGCCCTGGAATCAATAGAGAAAAGCCCAGTTTTAAGCCTGCAGCACCACTGAGCGCAATTGCCGTGAGCTCCATTGCACTATGACCTGAGACAAATGGCCAAAAAGTACTGCCATAACCAATCTGAGTCAAATGTCCGGCAGCTGCACCAATGTGCAAACCGTTAAACATAAGAGTGATAAGGCTGCCGATGCCAAACAGCAGACCCGTCGCAAAGGTTCGAAAACCAATGCCGGTATTATTAAAAATATAAAAACCAAACATTTTACTATCAGAGTCTGAGCCTCGCTCACGGCCAATATGCTCAGCCAGCGGATCATACATTGCTTCCATACCAGCAACAGTATCAGGGGACATGACACTGTAGACAAATTCAGGCCAGATTTGGATAATAATAATCATAAGTATCAATGGTAAATAAAACACAGCCGACGAGAACCACAGCCATTGACTCTCATTGCGAACAGTCTGTGGGAAGGTTCGGGTAAAGAAAGTGACCAGAGAACCCAGGACACTTTCGCCATGAACATGACTTTGTCGATAAAACACCTGGTGAGCCTGATCAATTAGAAAACTCAGCCGTTCAATCAAATATGGGCTATAACGTCTGGATTGTGCTAATGATAAATGTTGGCAAACGTCTCTATATAACTCTGGAAAATCAGCATTACTAATAACGTCTGGATTCAGCGCTGCTATTTTTTCCTTATAAGGGCTTTTTGATATTACTTTTTTCTTCTTGATTGCCCTTTTTTCACGCCATTTATTAAACCAGCTTTTTTTAAACTCTGACGTTGTATTTAACGCTTGTTTCAGACCGGGATTAAGCAACACCTCAAGAATAAGCCATTGCTGCTCATGGGCATGAATAAACTGTTCCTGATTCATCGTCGTCCCATAAGATAATTAGCGATTCCCAGCAGTCGTTCACTGGCTGGATTGTCTGCTTGCTCCTGCTGTAATAAATGATTTGACTGAACAGGTAAATCTTTTACTAAAGGAATAGCTAATAAAGCCAGTTCTTCTGCGCGTTCTGGAGAGAAATCATTCAAACGCTCTGCATAATTGATAATTGTTTGCTGTTCTCTGGCACTTAAGACAAAACCTGGCGCATGAGCTTCTGCCTCGGTAACTCTCTGTTCCAGAAGACTCACCTCTTTTAATTCTCGTTTATAAACAACAATGGTATTAGCAACCAAATCACCCAGACGACGAAAATCCTTGCTCAGCAACATTGTCACAACACCCAGAGCATAAAAGAAAGGGAGAAAATCAACAGTCCTCAGCAGGTTTCTAAGCAGAGATGCTCCCCAGTTAACCATAGTGCCGTCAATCAGGAGCACCTGAATTTTCATTACCTTTTTACCTGGTGTCTGCCCCTGAGAATAGATCTCAAAAAAAACCGGGTACAGCCAGTGCAAAAAAAACATGACAATAAACAGCAGCCCCATGCCAAAATCACCTAGCTGAGGTAAAATGAAGAGTAAAAGGATAATAATGACACCTTGTATAAGGGCATCGAGCATCCATGCAATACTGCGGGCATAAAAACCAACACAGGTTAATTTAAGTGCCACACCCTCAGGCGTCTCTGCAGTTTTTATTGTGTCCAGCATTTCGGGATCGGCATTTTTCGAGATAGTTTCAATAAATAGTTTGTGTTTAATAAATAGATTATCATTCTGTCACAAAAACAGCGGTGATTGTAGCGCGGACTCGTCACTAATAATGCTGAAAAAATAGGCAATCAAACAATAATAGCAATAACACCTTTAAAATCATTATGTTATTTAACAAACCTTATCTCAATACTGCATATGAAGCATAATCTTATGATATATTGCGATAAAATATTTTTTTAGAACCATTTTAAAGAATTAACTGCATAAATTTCAGATTTTCCCTACATTAATAGTAAGAAATATTGGATATA
>JAPVVU010000315.1 GCA_028571885.1 Gammaproteobacteria bacterium
ACTCTTCGCCTTCATGAATTTCAATTTCAGCGACACCGGATTCATCCAGCAGTTCAATGAGTTTTTTTATTTTACGGATGTCCATAATTTGAACCTTGCTTCTTAATTTATAGTGAGTACCTGTTTGTTATAACAGGTACTTGTTAAGTGGTGGCATGTACTGATATTAAGTTGCGTTTGTACAGTGCCTTCATATCAAAATTTTTATTTCTTTTTTCTAGTGCGATTGTTCTCTTTAGTCTCTTTGAGCAATATGAGTTAATGCATATTGTAATGCTAATTCGTAACCTGTGTGGCCCAGACCTGTGATGACACCAACTGCTATGTCCGAGAAAAAAGATTTATGACGAAAGTTTTCTCGTTGGTACACATTGGATAAATGTAATTCGACAAATGGAATGTCGACACCTAATAGGGCATCTCTGAGCGCAACACTTGTATGGGTAAACGCTGCAGGATTAATAATAATAAAATCAGTTTTGTTCTGGTATGCTTTATGAATGATTTCAATTAACTGGTATTCGGCATTACTTTGAAAACATTCCAGTTTGTGGCCTGCATCTTCTGCCAGCATGACGAGATTTTTATTGATGTCATCTAATGTTGTCTGGCCATAATGAGTTGGCTCACGAACCCCCAGTAAATTGAGGTTTGGACCATTAAGAACCAATATTTTCGCCATAGCAAAACATTCCGTTAATAGCTTTTCTGCAAATCATTTATGTATGTTTTGTTTTTATACAAAAGTGATTTGTAGTGATTATAATCAAATTATATAAAAAAAGATGCGAACAGCATCGATTGAGCGAAAAAGTAAGTGTTATGAATATTTTGCATGAGATTTCGGATTTTGTCCAGAAATATTGCATAAATTGTTTTGAATATTACAAATAACAACAAATACCCACACAATCTATGCATAATCAGCGATTTCAGCGTTCAGTGCTGAGCGTTAAGCGTTGAGTAAAGGCAAAAAGAAGATAGCAAGAACATAAGGGCTCAGGAGATATTTATTTCATTTTTTCTGTTGCTTTTGCTTTTTCTGAACGTTTAACGCTCAGCACTGAACGCTATCTAAAGCAATGGTTCAAGCAGACTTAATAGTTTTTGTCTGGAAATCAGCCCTCCCGCCCGGTAACGGATAATGCCCTGTTTATCAATAATAATGCTATAGGGTAATGCACCACTATGATTGCCGTATTGATAGGATACCTGCATGGCTGTTCTGTCACCAACAAGTATAGGATAGTTTACTTCAAGGTGTTTAACAAATTCAGCAATTTTGTGTTGATCATCAATGCCGACACCAACGACAACAAAATCTTTATCTTTGTATTGATTGTAAATGTCGATAAAATCAGGCATTTCTCTTCGACAGGGAGGACACCAGGTCGCCCAGAAGTTGAGCAGGACAACTTTATTGTTCCACTGTGAAAACTTTTGCTGCTGACCATTCAGATCAGGCAGACTAAAGTCCTGGCGTTTGAGTGAGTGAGATTTTATAACCACTTCAGGGACATCTGTTTGTTTGCTTTCATGAAAAAAAACAAACCACAACAGAGCTATGATAGTAAGAGCTATGCTAGTAATACTGGCGATAATAATACTGATTTTCTTAGTATGAGAAGGCATAAAGAGTATAAAAGTTAGTGTGTTTGTTTGCTGCTCAGCCATATTCTGAATAAGGCTGAGAAACGATGTGTTTATTGACTCTGTGGTGGTGTTTGTTAGTTTTCAGCACTCATAAAAGCATCAACATGCTGAGCAAAGTCATCACCATTTTTATAGCCGACAACCCGGAAATTACGGTTTTCACCCGATTGCGGTGAGAAAAATAATATGGCTGGAGGTGCCGGGATCTGAAACTCTTTTAAAAGTGCTTTATCCGCCTCGTCCATAGCAGTGACATCGGCCTGTAAGACGATGAAATTATTGAGAGATGACAGCACTTTTGCCGATTTGAAGGTGGTATTTTCCATGCTTTTACAGTAGGTACACCAGTCAGCATAATAATCCAGCATCACCGGGCGGTTTTGCTCTTTGGCTAATGCCAGTTTCTGGTTTAGCTCAGCAATAGATTTAACTCTCGTAAAGGCAACATGCTGTGGTGCTGTATTAGCACCGGATGCCTGCATAAAATTGCCTTTGAGGGGCTGCATGTAATCAGCATTTCCAGAAGAGGCGCCAATGATCAATAAGCTGGCATAAAGCATTAGAATCAGTCCCAGAGCTTTCCAGAGGCGTGCCCAGCCGGTGGTATTTTCATGAATGGGTGTTAAAGCACCCATATAAACACCAGAGACAAAAATTAATAATGCCCATAACCACATGATAATTATCTCAGGTAATACTCTTTCAAGCATCCAAATGGCAACACCCAGCATAGCAACACCAAAGACTGCTTTAACGGCATCCATCCAGACGCCGGCTCGGGGCATCAGTTTACCGGCAGATGTACCAATTATAATCAGCGGAATACCCATTCCCATACTCATGATGAATAAGGCGGCTCCGCCAAGAAGCGGATCGCCAGTCTGACTGATAAATAACAAAATACCCATTAATGGGGGTGCCATGCAGGGGCCGACAATCAGTGCTGATAAAACCCCCATGATTGCGACACCGATGAGTGTGCCGCCTTCCTGCTTATTACTGAACTCTGATATTTTTGACTGCAGAGATGAGGGCAGCTGTAAGTTGTAGAAGCCGAACATTGAGAATGCAAGCAACACAAAAATCAGTGAAAAACTGCCTAAAACCCATGGATTTTGGAAAATAATCTGGATATTATTGCCGGAAAGCCCTGCAACTACACCCACTAAAGTGTAAACAACCGCCATCGAAAGAACATAAACCACGGACATGACAAATGCACTGCTGCTGGCATTTTTACCCTGACCAGCAATAATTCCCGAAAGAATTGGGATCATAGGAAATACGCAGGGAGTAAAAGCAAGTCCAAGTCCAATTAAGAAAAAGGTAAAAAGAGCAATCAGTGTATTTTCAGAGTTCAATAAACCTGCTAATGCATCTTGCTCTGACTGAACAGCGGCCCTGGCTGTACCAGATTTAGCTGTATCAGATGATGTACTGTCTGGCAGAATAGCCGGCAGGTTAGTTGCCAGTTTGGAAGCATCCAGTTCAATATTTTTACTGACTTTGGGATAACAGATTCCTGACTCAGAACAACCTTGATAGGTAATTTTTACTGCTAATGGTTTTGCTGTGTCACCTGCACCTGATACAGGAATGTTAATAACTAAATCATGGTAATAGGCTTCATAATCACCCAGATATTCATCACTTTTTGCTTTACCTGCAGGCATTTCAGGTTGTTGAATCGTAAAGCCATTGCCTTCGATCAACTCAAATTTAAATTTGTTTTTGTAAAGATAGTGATTGTCTGCTATCGACCAGATTGCTGAAAGCTGATTGTTGTCATCAACTGAAAGTGAAAATTTAAAAGCATCTTCAACATCTAAAAAATCATCCTGTGTATCACCGGCCTGATCGAGATTAGAGTTGCCAAGATTAGCTAATGCCGTTAAAGAATTGCCTGGAGCTTTTGCTTGCTGAGCCGGGATGGGCTGAGACTGGACTGTGGCGGATTGGATTTTATCAGGTTGAGCAAAAGAAACTCTCTGCTTTAGAGGTGGATAACAGATGCCGCCCGATGCACAACCCTGAGACTTTGCACTTAAAAAAAGCAATTCATCTTTGGCTTTATTCGATGAAAAGGGAATTGTCGCCGTTAATTTTTTCTTGTAGATCTGAATTTCACCAAAATAAGGGTCATTCTTGGTTTCGCTGGGTGATAATTCAATTTCACCTAAATTTAAACTGTCATCCTGGGCGGTAAAAGCAATTTTGTCTCGATAAATATAATAACCATCGGCAATTTTCCATGAAACAATGACTTTATTTCCCTCAGGTGAGGTAACTACCTGGGTGGGCTGTATAACAAATGCCTTTTCCGGTGGTAGAAAATCTTCTTCAGCCAAACTATAAGTTGATAAGAGAGACAGACATAAAAATAAAGTAAATCGAGTGAATATTATTTTGCTGAAGAGTGTTTTTATTAACATTGCTTTTGTGAACATTAGATTAAATCGCTATAATTAATTTTATTTGTTATTGTTTGAGTTGGGTGAGCGCTTTTTATTACTGCTCCCAATCTTTTAAAGAGCTGTTTTATAAGACCAGAGTTATTTTTTATTAAGACCAGAGTTATATAGGTTTGCTTTCA
>JAPVVU010000316.1 GCA_028571885.1 Gammaproteobacteria bacterium
ACGAACATAAATTTCTAAAGTACTAAACGGAAATAAATTTCCTAAAGTCCTAATCGCCAGGATAATGACTTTGCCCTAAAGGATAAGTACTTTTACGAACACAAATTTCTAAAGTGCTAAACGGAAATAAATTTCCTAAAGTCCTAATCGCTAGGATAATGACTTTTACGGAAATAAATTTCCTAAAGTCCTAATTACACAATTTTATCAAAAAAAACACTGTTGTTGATACAAAAAGTGTTAACCAGGTTGGTAATTTTTAATAAAACACTTTATATTTAATAAAAAACATTATAAATTTAAGCTAATCTTTGGATTTTATTATATTTTTTTAATATTTTTTTAATAATTTTATGGTTTTATCTCAGACTCTTTACTAAAATCATCTCAGGGATACCAATTTAAGCTGTGATTTTTGAGTGAAACTCTTTCGAGCACAGGTTTAATCGGTTAAATAGATGACGATTTCCAATGAATTTAGGATTCATATGAAAAACAATAATAACTTTATTTCACAAATAATAGCTATCCTACTGCTTAGCACAGTGCTATTTGTTTCAGTTCAGGCTCAAACAATAGAACTCAAGCCAGGTCACCCACAAGAGTACACAGTACAAAAAGGGGATACCCTCTGGGATATTTCTGGAAAATTTCTAAGTAAGCCATGGTACTGGCCAGAAATTTGGCAAATTAATCAGCATATTGAAAATCCCCACTGGATATATCCAGGCGATGTTCTCAGACTGGTTTATATTGATGGCAAGCCCTACATTACTCGAGGTAAATATGGCAAGCGTACTGTACGTCTAAGCCCTGAAACTCGAACTGAGCCCCTGGATCGTGCCATTCCAACAATCCCATTGGATATTATTGCCCCCTACCTCTCAAAAAACCGCATCCTTAATGCCGGTGAATATGCTAACCTGCCCTATATCGTCGGTATCAAAGGTGAACATATGTCAGCAAGTGCTGACAACTCCATTTATGTCATGGGGATTGCTGAAGACACAACAGACACCACTTACGGTGTCTATCGCCGGGGAAATGCCTATAGAAATCCTGCTAACAATAAAGAAGTACTGGGCTATGAAGCCGTTTTTCTAGGCGATGGAGTTTTAGAGCGCAAGGGAAGTCCTGCAACTATTTATATTGAAAAATCTAAATCTGAAATTCTTGTAAAACATCGTGTCATTCCTATTAACAGAAGCGGCATTGTTGACGCAAACTTCATACCAAAACCTTCTTTAGTGCAGCGTCCTGCCAGTATAGTTGGCGTATTAACGTCTGGAGTGCAGCCAGGAGTTAAACTGGTCGGTGCTATGGATGTGGTCATTATTGATGCCGGACTGAATGACGGTGTAGAAACGGGTGACGTCTTTAATATTTATAAAAAAGGTACCATGGTAGAAGATCCCTATCGTACTGGAAAGTTAATTAAATTACCCAATGAAATCAATGGTAATTTAATGGTATTTCGTACCTTTAATCGTCTCAGCTATGCCCTCGTAATGGATGCTCAAATTGATTTGAGAGTGGGTGATGTAGTTAAATCACCTCTTTGAACAAATAAATAGTTGAACAAATAATTTTCATTCTTTAAAAGGATACTGGCTCAGGGGTATATCCTGAGCCAAGGCATCCAGTCTTTTCATATCAGGAGTCAATCATGGATGATTTGTCTTACTGGCTAGCGTTACACAAAGCATCAGGCATTGGTCCTGCGACCTTTAGCCAGCTATTCGATCATTATCCCAACCCCCGTCTATTATTTGACACCCCGGAAACACTCCAACAGCTGGATTTAGCCCCTGCTCAGAAACGTGCTGTACAAAAAGCAGTACATGAACCTGACTGGAAAGCAGTTGAGCAGGAATTACTTTGGGCTGAAGCCACGGAAAACCATATTCTGCTCCTGACACAAACAGACTATCCTGAATTATTAAAGCAAATTCATACTCCCCCACCTCTTCTTTTCATTAAAGGCCAGGTCAGTGTACTCAATGAAATTCAACTCGCCATGGTGGGTAGTCGGAATCCCAGTATCGATGGCCATGAAACTGCATGGCAATTTGCCCATCATTTAGCTCAGCACGGTATGGTTATCACCAGTGGAATGGCCCTTGGAATTGATGCACAAAGTCACTATGGAGCCCTTAAAGCGCAAGGTAAAAGCATCGCCGTTGCGGGTACCGGTCTGGATAGAATTTATCCGGCCCGCCACAAAGAATTAGCCTGGCAGTTAATAGAACATGGTGCAATTGTCTCCGAGTACCCGCTTGGTACCGGACCAATGAAATATAATTTTCCCCAGCGTAATCGCATAATCAGCGGCTTGAGTGTCGGCACTCTGGTTGTTGAAGCAGCGCAGAAAAGCGGCTCCCTGATCACCGCCTATTCTGCATTAGAACAAGCCAGAGAAGTTTTTGCTATACCAGGCTCAATCCATAACCCGCTCTCCCGAGGCTGTCACCAACTGATTAAATCGGGAGCAAAACTGGTTGAAACGGCTGAAGATATATTAGAAGAACTCGCCAGTCTGATGTTTGCCTCTCAAATCAACACCAATAACAGCGCTGCTGGCAGCCATTCAACAAACACTTCTATCGACTCTGCCAATAACCCGCACAAAAAGATACAGTCAATCGATCCTCTATTACCTAAAATCCAGCAAAAGATCTTAAAAAACCTGGGCTATAACCCTATCTCAGTCGATGTCCTCACTATTCGTTCAGGCCTCAGTGTTGCTGAAATCAATGCTAATCTGGTTTTACTTGAAGTTGAGGATTATATTCAGTCTCACCCTGGAAGAATGGTCTCACTTAAATCTAACTGAGCTTTTTCTACAATCTTCTACAGTCCTTCTCTCTTCCTTCTCTATTAGTAATGAATTATAATGAACACTTATTTATAAAAAGTGATCTTGTTTATATGAAAACAGAAGTGCTGGATATCCTGATGTACCTTTTTGAGACTTATCTGGATGATGACCAATCCGATATTCCCAGTGAGGACAGCATTCGAAATGAACTATCTAAAATTGGATTCCATGATGCCAAGGTGACCAAGGCATTTGACTGGCTGGACGATCTGGCCATATTAAAAGATGATTTTACTTACGATGAAGAGCTGGGGAGTGATAGCTTCCGTCTTTTTAGTCCACTGGAAATTGAAAAGTTTGACATACAGGCACGCGGCGTCTTACTGGATTTGGTTGAATTAGGCGTAATAACACCGAGTCAGCGTGAGCTGATTATTGATAAAGCACTTGCTCTGGATATTGCCCACATCGATCAGGAACAGATGAAATGGGTCATTTTAATGGTGCTGTTCAATCTCCCTGATTCCGCTGGGCCTTTTACCTGGATTCAAGATCTGCTTTATGAAGAAACACCCACTATTCACTAACTGTATGCGCTTCACTCACTTTCAATTATTAATTGATTAAGAAAACTGATGTTGCAAAGGTCATCATGGAACATATCTGCCTGGCAAATTCGCCATGCCGTCCATATTCTTAAACAAGGTGGTTTGATTGCCTACCCAACCGAGGCAGTCTTTGGCCTGGGTTGTCTGCCAGATAATACTGAGGCCGTCAAAAAACTATTACAATTAAAGCAGCGCCCCATAGAAAAAGGACTGATCCTGCTTGCCTCTGAGCTGTCTCAATTAGAGCCTTATCTCAGTCTACTCAACCATCAGATATTACAAAAAATTCAGTCCAGCTGGCCTGGACCTACAACATGGATCCTGCCAACTCCAGCAGAAACATCTCCCCTTCTTAAGGGAAAGTTTAACACCATTGCCGTGCGCATCAGTGCTCACCCGATTGTCCGTGAATTATGCCATCAATGTCAGTCCCCCATTATCTCAACCAGTGCAAATATCACGGGTAAAAACATGTCTTATAGTGCATTTGATGTCCGGCGACAGTTTAAAAATCATCTGGATTATATTTTAAATGGACCATTAGGCAGTAGTGATAAACCAACAGTTATAAAAGATGCAATAACTGATCAGGTAATTCGTTACTAGCCATCTTGGATACAACAAAGTAACAATATGATCAATGTATCTTTAAACCTAGAAAATGCGTACTTTTCCATGAGGCAGAAAAACCACCAGAGCAGACAGAACAAAATTGAGTGTAGCGTTCGAAACGTGGTGCTAAAAATGGATGATTATATGGTATGGTTA